>CAZZGV010000132.1:0-5798 GCA_964654255.1 uncultured Legionella sp.
AATCCTTATTTAGTTCCCGCAAACCTTATGTTTTTTAATACGATTTTGTATCAAATACATAAGACTCTCCATGCTAACGCATTCTTAGAAAATCATATTAAAATCAATAAGGCAATAAGGCAATAAGGCAATAAGGCAAATTTTACTGGCAATACAAAATTAATGCCATTCTATCTATCGATAGAATGCGCGGGATTTTATGTCTTTGCCATCTAGTGCATGGTCGATAGCGCGGCGCATCACTTGTTTTGCAACGCTTAATACCGCAACATCGTCAAGCTGATCAGCAGCCATTGCTGCTATGTGTACGCCCTTTATCCCTTCTGTCGCTAAAACAAATCCTTCACCCGCAACATAACGATAAAATCTATCCATGTCGATAGGCATGTCTGTGCGTGCATCGTGAGTAAGCGACATCTGAAAACCACAAGAGGTGAGTAATACCCATTCAAAGCGGCGCAAAACTGCTTCCAGGGCAAAACGATCGGCAACGTTAACAAGCGCTTTTAATGTATCTATATAAGCAAAATAAAGCGATTCATGAGGATCGCGAGACCGTAGCGCATGAAAGAGTAGTTCATTGATATACAATCCTGAAAAAAGCGATGATCCAACCAATGAGATCGGAGCAGCTGCCATTTCAAGCTGACGCACAAAATGAAAATCGCCACGCACATCCATAGCTAACCATAATGGTAAAAACGGCTGAAGCAATGCTTGTTTTTTAGGCGTACGCCCACCTTTATACAAGCAATTAACCAGACCGTGCTCTTGCGTAAAAAAAATAACTCGAGCACTGGTGTCGCCAGACCAGTATTTATGGATAATCCATGCTTGATGCGTGTCAGCTATCATAACCAAGTTGTTTTAAAAGTCGCTCGTTGTCAGACCAACCGGACTTCACTTTACACCAACATTGCAAGAACACTTTTTTCCCTAACATTTTTTCCATATCCACCCGAGCAGTCGTTGCCATTTCTTTAAGCTTACTACCTTTATCTCCAATAACCATGCGTTTATGGTTTTCTTTATCAACCAAAATTAAGGCATGGATTCGAATCATGGCCTCTTCTTCTTTGAATGACTCGATTTCAACGGTAGTAGAATAAGGAAGCTCTTGACCACACAAACGAAAAATCTTCTCACGCAATAATTCAGCACACAAAAAACGTGTTGAACGATCAGTGAACTGATCTTCAGGAAACAAATGCGGGCCTTCTGGCAAAAAAGCTTTTAATTTTTCTTGTAATGTATCAACTTGTACACCCGTTTTGGCAGAAATAGGAATGATAGCTGTAAAATTATGGCGTTGACTCAATGTCTCCAACCAAGGCAATAACTTTGATTTATCGACTATTTTATCAACCTTATTAACCAGCAAAAAGCAAGGGACATCTATTTTTTTAATCAACTCAAGAACATATTCGTCTTCATCTTCCCAATGCGTGCCATCCACCAAAAAGGCAACAGTATCCACATCTCGCAATACACTGGTAGCGGTTTTATTCATCATACGGTTCATGGTTTTTTTTGACCCTTGATGAATACCAGGTGTATCAACGTAAACGAATTGATGCTCTCCTTCCGTACGAATACCTAAGATACTATGCCGCGTTGTTTGAGGTTTACGCGAAGTAATACTTAGTTTTTGTTCTAAAATTCGGTTGAGTAATGTCGATTTGCCGACATTAGGCCGTCCAATTAAAGCGATATAGCCACAGTATGTTGTCATTACTACTTAATCCTGTTTATTTTTAAAACATCTTATCATATTGCATCAAATTTTTCCCGCAAATCAAACACAACTCTAGCAAGGTATTGATGTAATCAAATTGGTTATTGAATATACAGCAATATGATGTATAATAGTAGCAATAACATTTTTTAGAGGCAAAAATAATGGTAGCCGTGAATTCAACGACCGTTTTACGTCCACAAACACATGAGCTCAACAATTTAATGCAACCAAAGGTTATGAATAAGCAACAACTAGAATCAACAATTTTACGTGTACAAAAATGGCTTGAACCCGATGTAATGTCACAACGATCAACCCCAATTACCGTTGAAACAAACCTGACACCACTTGAACGCATTAGCCGTTTTGGCTTAAAAAGTTCGGAGGACGTACATAGCTTTTTAGAATCACCCGCTGGCGAAGCGCTTATAGAAGCTGTCATCGAAGAAGAGTTAATCGAAATTGCTGCTATGGAAAACGCTCAACTAGAACAACGAGAAATTCAACTTCATAAACACTATCTAGCATTATTACTGTTTGGGCTATTTTACAAAAATAATGCTCATGCCCATGATTTAATTGACCGTTCACTTGAAGAAGTATCGAAGAAATTGCATAGCGAATCAAAAACCACTACTCCAGAGACTCCACCTACCACGCCAGTCGAGCAACCTCCGATTAAATACTCAAGTGACGTTGAGCAACTTAAATCAATGCTGTACAACAAACTTGCGCAATCGGAACTATTGGAAAAAGCGCTTGAAGCAATTACTCCGCAGCATAAAGAAGCTCAAGCTAAATATGCCACATTTAACTCACACATTGAGAAAGCCCATGATGAATTTTTAAAACTAATCACGCCAGTACATTCAAGTACATCATCAACGCCGAAAGAGCTCCGTGCTGAAGAAATAAGTGAAAAAACCAAATTAAAAATAGAGTCTTTAAACAAACAAATTGAAGATAACATTGGATCTATCGATACATTATTAAATATGGACAAAATAGACGAAGCACGCGCCTTAATGACAGAAAGTAACGCGCAACGATTACAGATTGCCGCTTTAAATGAAATGTTAGCCGTTTATGAAAAAAAGAGCGTTATGTTTAACAACCAACACGAGCCTACAACCTCATTTGACGATGCCGCATTTATTTTAGCAGCCGGCACCAAAATTGTTGAAAAAGATGATAAACGTTATGTGCTCAAAATGGATCAAAAACTCGAAGATATGACCACAGAAGAGCAAGCATCCGCAGAAAAACAATATAAGAAAATGAAACCAGCAGAAATGATGGGAATAAAAACTTTAATAAAACATAATCAAACGCTGGAAAATGCGAAATATAATTCACTATCCGCACAAAGTGAGCAAATGCAAAAAGATATTTTATTATTAGCTAATCAATTAACAGCAGCACAAAATATGCGCGCACAAACCGAATTAACGCTCAAGCCAACGCCTGCAAATTCACCTGCGATGAAAATGACGTCACTACCAACATCTACACCATCACCTTCTCGCACATCACGATCCATCAACGATGAAGATCTGACTGGCAGTAGTTATGAGCACGTTATCCGCTTAATGAAAAACAACCCCACACCCGAAGCTATTAAACGGCTAAAAGAAAACATCGCCCATTTAGACACCAGCTCAGCACTTAAAAAAC
This sequence comes from uncultured Legionella sp., assembly GCA_964654255.1. Classification (GTDB taxonomy): domain Bacteria; phylum Pseudomonadota; class Gammaproteobacteria; order Legionellales; family Legionellaceae; genus CAZYME01. The sequence continues at coordinate 3,413 of CAZZGV010000132.1, forward strand.
AGCTAAATGACTTAAAACCTGGTGTAACGATCCCTATGACTGCAATGGATAATATGTTGACAAACATTAGACGAGCTCGCCCAGGCGAGATTAGAATATCTGATGAAATAGCAAACGACGCAAAAAATCCAACAGCACCTTCGCCATTTAAAACACGTCCGATCATATAGTAATTATTGAGTAACAGTACCTGCTAGATTCAGGCTGTTACTCAAATTTTAAATCAAGTATAGTTTTTACAACAGAGCTAGTAATGAGATGTCAATATGAGACAAAAACATTTACAAAAAAAACACCCTTCTAAGCAAGATCATCATTTAGGGCAATTATCAATATTCAGAAGTGAATTAAAAGAAAGAGCTAAATTTGAAGCTAGCTATCAAAAAAAACACAAAAAAAATGCTGATGTTAATTTAACAGACATGCCTCAGCAACAAGAAGAAAGCCAACATACTATTTTTTCTGCTCTCCATATACCATCACTAAGTACCACCGAACTAACAGGACTATTTTTTCTTATTCTACTCACGAGCGCTTATGCCATTAATCCAGCAGATAAACTAACTCATCCTATTGAAAGTAATACCAACAAAAAACCAAAATTTTTTAAACAAGACGCCTATGAGCAGATCTGCACCCGCACAGAATTTGTAACATATAACAAACCTAATATCACCATTGATTATAGTAAAGAAGGAGAACTACTACCGCAAGCATGTATAATAACTAATTCGAAATACACAATAAACAATTTTTTTGAATGTGAAAAACAAAAAAATATTCTTGCACGGTTTAAAGTTGATGGACCAAAACGAAAGGCTAACGCTTTAAACTTAAATAAAGTAAGGCACAGAATTCATGTAGAAACTGAAAAATGGCTCACTGAAGCAAGCGAGAAGGCCATTAGTATTCAGGAGAATCTAAGCCCGAAACAATTGCATGATTTTAATGTTGTTATGCAAAAAGTAACTTACCTAAAAGACCATTATTATTCAGCCATTTATATGCGTCAATACAATGGTGGAAATTGCGGTGAACACCTGGCTGATTCTTTAGAAAAATTATTAAATTTTAAAATTACGCATGGCTTAGAAATGAAAATACAAATGGTCCATTTAAGCACAAGAACACCTGCTGCGCCTTATGGTGATCATGCATATTTACTACTCGATAGTGATGTTCCTGATGTTATTATTCAAAATGATGCCCAAAAAGTTGGATATTTTTTAAATTCAATCAAGAAAGGACACGTCTGTGACCAATGGAATACCGGTTATTTTGCTGATCTTGCTTCAGATAATAACGGTTTATACAGAAGCTATGCTCAATGGGATCAGCTTAAGATCGAAACTATTTCCTTAGATTTTACACATTTTAATCAATTACCTGTAACTGCGCAAAGATTTGTCTGTGAACAATTATCTCAAATGGGACTTAGTATCGAGCCAAAAGAACAGTGCGAAATATTTAATAATGTTGTTATGGAAAATCAAGAATCAGAAAAATCTCTTCTTGCAATGTGGCTAGACATGCGCAATTAATATTTAGAATTAATGTTGCCAACGAACTCTAACTCTTCTAACATAAGTAAACATTATAGACGTGAAATGATGAGATTATGGAAAAAATAACCAGCAACCAATCAATCATTATTACCCTTGATGTTGATGGTCGTTTATTTGACAAACTTAATACAATTGCTGAGTATGGATTCGCCGCTGTTGAACTCAATTGTCCAGATCAAAGCTTATTAAGCAGTGCGTTACATCATTTCCCAATGATGCAAATTGGTGCGGGCAACATCGTAACTACACAACAATTAGAAGACTGCTATAAAGCAGGCGCCCATTTCATCACTAGCCCAGGTTTTTTACCAACAATAGCTCAAACAGCCAGCATTTACTCTATCAACTACTTGCCTGGAGTTGCCACTCTCTCTGAGGCTATGCTAGCCGTTTCTTTAGGTTGTCACCAAGTAAGGCCTTTTCCTGCAAATTTGGAATTTTGTACATTACTCAATAAATACCTACCTCTACTTCGACTTTTTCCCGCCGAAGTAAAATGGCAAGAGATAGATGATTTTATAAAATTACCTGCTGTTGCAGCGGTTAGTATTATCAACCCCGAAAATAAGCAACTTCAGGCATTAAGTTCGGCGGTTTTTGCATAAGTCCAGTAATAGCAAAACAGCACCAACGCAAATGGCGCTGTCTGCTATATTAAATACTGGCCAGTGATACTGCTTATAATATACATCGATAAAATCAATAACGAACCCAAAAAATGCTCGGTCAATTAAATTGCCAATAGCGCCACCTAAAATAAGACTAAACGCTGCTAATTGCAAACGAGCAGTGGAAGGTAATCGAATAATCCAAACAACCAG
>CAZZGV010000133.1:0-5790 GCA_964654255.1 uncultured Legionella sp.
TTCAAGAAGCACTTTTTAGTGTTTGATCAAATTTACCATTTTTAAGGAAATTACCAACTTCCTTTATAACCAGCTTATTGCTCGTCATAAACGTGTGGCTTACAGGCAGAACGATAAAGTCTTTCATTCCTTTGATACGAGTACTCGATACGGCAACTTTGCCGTCATTTTCCCCATGAAAGACCCTCTTCATCAAAGGATTGAAGCTAAAATTACCTGCAATAACACCGACTTGATAATGTATAGGTTGAGTTAGCGAATTCGGGACGCTATTTTTATGTGTAGTTAGTTCTTGCCCAGCCGGGCCTACAATAATTTGAAAGAGTAAATTATGCTGTAGAATATCAGCCAGCTGGCTTCCATGATTTGGCGGCGCTAACATAACAACGCGCCCAAGATTTGGAAGTTTACTGTGTTGCAAGTAAGCACGAAGTATCACACCACCTATAGAATGGGTAACAAAATTAATTTTTGTAGGTTTGTGTTTTTGACACTCACTGACCATTGTTGCTACGTTTTCTTCTGCCAGAGCTGTAATGGACTTCCTGGTTGTCGGATACCCTTGGTTAACAACAATATAGCCTGATTTGGATAAATATCTAGCCATAGATGACATTGAAACTGAGGAACGGGCTAATGCGTGCAGTAGAACTACACACTCTTCTGCGGCTATGCAGTTTTTTACCAAACTTAAAAATAAAAGAGTTGTAATTATTGATTTAGCTCGCATCCTACAGGCCTCTGAGAATTGTATGATTATAGGGTCTGTTCAAAAGATCTGGATTTTTATGTATCCATGTCCGTATAAAGAGATTATACGCCGCTCGTTAAGTTTTGCTATGTTGTAATACTATTTATAGCATAGCACTGTCGGCTAAGTCGCGATCATGTTAGTTAAGAATTCACCAAAATGACTGCGGTTCTTTTCTGATGTTAAATATTCACGTAATCGGTTTAGAGATTCTGCGTATTTATTTTCTGTTATCACGCCGCGCATTTGTTCAAAACGTAAATATACACAATAGGTGTTCAAGACATCCGTTTCACAATAATCACGAATTGCTTTAAGATTGCCCGCTTGATATTGATCCCAAACGTGAGCGCCACTCATGCCCATTTTGCCTGGGAATCCTAACATGCTGGCAATATCATCCAAGGGGGCAAAGGCTTTATTTTGATAGCCTGCTAATACATCCATGAGATCAAGGTGTCGATAGTGAAAACGGTTTAAATAATTATTCCAGCGAAATGCTTGTTGATTGTCACCACTTTCCCAATACGTTGGTGCAGATAAACCATGTAGCAAGGCTCTGTAATGAAGAACCGGCATATCAAAACCGCTTCCATTCCAACTGACTAGCGTAGGCAAGTATTTGTCGATGCCCGTAAAAAAACGTTGAATCAATTCCTTCTCATCTGAATCTTCGTCTCCCAACGACCATACTTTCAACGTATTGGCATTGCTTATGACCAAAGAAATGGCAATAATTTTTTGTAGGTAATGAGGTAAAAAATCATGCCCAACTTTAGCGCGACGTAAAGCGAATAATGCGGAAGCAGTGTCTTTGTCAGATAAACCATCCAAGTTATGTAGTTTACGGCCTGCGTCAACATCGGGGATTGTTTCAATATCAAACACTAAAATCGTCATATGAGTATTATTTAAAAGAACTTTTGATTATATTAACCTCCATCGTGACAAAGCGCTAAATATTTGTAACTATACATTTGTTTTAGATGATTATACCCTTCACTCTATATAAATATCGGTTAATGACTATGCCCAAAATGATTAACGTCCTATATTTGAAAATATGCCTTTTGCTTTTTTGCAGTCTGATTTTAGTGGGATGTGTCAGCACGCCACCCAGAGATGTGAACAACATTTGTAATGTATTTAGAGAATATCCGAAATGGTATGCCGACGCTTTGGATGTTGAGCGTCGCTGGCTTGTTCCTGTTAATGTTCAGATGGCCATTATTCATCAGGAATCAAAATTTAATGCCACAGCTCGTCCTGGACGAACAACCTTGCTGTGGGTGATTCCTTGGAAGCGCCCATCATCAGCCTACGGTTACGCGCAGGCATTACGCGGCACTTGGGCTATTTATAGGCGTTGCCAAGGCCGTGCATTTTGCTCGCGCACTGATTTTTCTGATGGAGTAGATTTTATTGGCTGGTATGCCAATGAAGCTTATAAACGGGCTAGAATTCCTCGTAATAATGCGTATGAGTTGTATTTGGCTTATCACGAAGGAATAGGCGGTTACCAGCGCAAAACATATTTGAAAAAACATTGGTTAATTCCTGTTGCACACAAAGTAAGTGCTCGCGCACAACTTTATCAAGCTCAATTAAATTCGTGTCGAAAATCGCTTGCTGCACGATCATGGTATAAACTTTGGTAATATGCTTAGGTTCGTGACAATTAGAGCATGACGCGGTACGATACGCACTTTGCAAGAGGCGTAGCCTAACGGAGAATTGAGTAATGGGGTTGATGCGATTGATGTTATTGGGTGGTCCTGGCGCTGGCAAAGGCACTCAAGCTTTACGACTGACAAAACATTTTAACATACCACAAATATCAACTGGCGACATGTTGCGCGCAGCAATTCTTGCAGGTAGTGAGTTGGGTTTAAGTGCAAAAAAGATTATGGATTCAGGCCAATTGGTATCTGATGACATTATTATTGGGTTGGTAAAGGAACGCTTACAACAAGATGATTGTCGTAATGGGTTTTTACTTGACGGTTTTCCACGAACCATACCACAAGCTCAAGCGTTGAAAGATGCAGAAATCAACATTGATTATGTGATTGAAATAGCTGTTGATGACGATGTGATTGTCGAGCGTATCAGCGGCAGGCGCATTCATCCTGCTTCAGGGCGTGTTTATCATGTTCATTCTCACCCACCCAAAAATAAAGATAGAGATGATGAAACAAACGAGCCTCTTATTTTGAGGGATGATGATAGGGAAGAAATAGTCCGTAAACGTTTAGATGTTTACCATGAGCAGACTGAGCCGCTTGTTGATTATTATCAACGTTGGTACAACAGTAAAGAGCAACACGCTCCTGTATTTGAACGGATCTCAGGCCATGGAAAAGAGGATGAGATTTATCAACAAATTTTATCTGTCATCCAAAATGTGGGGAAAGAATGAGTGAGAATAGCGTTGTTAAATCAGTAAGTTCGCAAGAATTTGAGTCGCTTATTCAGGATAATGAGATAGTATTTTTAGATTTTTGGGCTTCATGGTGTGCTCCTTGCCGGCAATTTGCCCATGTGTACGCGAAAGTTGCTGCGTTATATGAAAAAGTAGTTTTTGCAAAAATAAACATCGAAGAAGAACATGAGCTAGCAGAAACGTTTCAGATTCGTTCTATTCCTCATTTAATGGTTTTTAAACAAGGTATCGCAATTTATTCAGAGGCCGGTAGTTTGCCAGAATCAACCCTTAAAGAATTGGTTCAGCAAGCATTAGATGCGGATGTTAGTGAAATACGTGCTCAGTTGGATACGGATGAGGCATAAATAGCAAGGGCACAATGTGACCTATCACTTGCATGCCATTCCAAATAACATGAGGGACCTAAGCAAGGCAATGTGCCTTGCTTAGGTGATTTTCTGTGTTTCTCGGAATAACAGTCATTTAAAAATTAAATAACCACATCTTTAAGGGATAGTTTAAAGACTAGATTGGCTCGCTGTTGATTCACTGGGCTTCATTTTTTCTTTCAATAAAACAGTTATTTCTTCTATTTCTTCTTCTGTGCTCTTGGTTGATGCTTCAAACCACCCTAGAAGGTTTTTTCCATTGGAGGAAACCTGATTAAAATCGATAGCCAACTTGCCGTCATATCGTGCAATTAATTTTACTAGAGCACTATTTCCAGAAACACAGGCATACCGCAGCGCGGCGCTATAATCTTGTTTTGTTTCAATAGTCGTTATTAGTGTTTCAGGTGCAAAGTCTGGGTTTTGTTTTAACTGTTCTTTAATATCGATAATGAGTTGATCATGTGGCGAGGGTTGGAAAAATCGTGGTGAAGATGGCTCTTTAACATGCTCAAAGCCCTTGATCAGTTCATCTACAAGCGTTTCTAGTTCAGGAAAACTAAAAGAACCTTTGTTCTCCACGCATTCAATCATTGGGCAAGGTAGTGATTTGTAAATTTCCTTTATTTCATCTGAGTCTACGGACGCTGTTAATTCTAATGCCGCACTGTGATCGTGCCCCATGTCTTTCACATACGAGGAGCAAAGGTTAAATGCATGAAAATCAAATCTATCTAAATCATCATGTTGATTTAAGTTAACGTAGTTTAAAAGATTGGCAGCTAAACGATGGGAGTGGTTTCTTCCTGTAAAAATAAATACAATGCCTCCTTCCCGGAAACGTTTTAAAGCGTGCTCCATGATATTTTTTACCATGTAATTAATACGCATTGATTCATTTTGGTAATAAGCGTCTTTACTATCACTTGCTGCAGTTATGTATTGTGTATAGGTTTTAGTGTCGGCTTCAATTCCTGCAAAATGTACCTGAAGTTGTTCTAATGTTTCATATAATTTTAATTGTTCTAAATACGCATTTTCTCTAAAAACTTCAAGAACAATCCCGTTTAAAGTTTCAGTGTTTTGCATAGATTCTGGTAGGTGCGGCATAAAATTAACTTCAACCAGTTTTTCAATTGAATCCCAAGCTGATCTTTGTAGATATTTTCGAGATGACTTTTTATCATTGGTATAGAGTTCTTCTATTGTAGGAGCTAGTTTTTTAATTAACCGTGTTTGTCGTAATCCAAGCAGGATTGAATCTTTTGCTTGAGAAAGGGATTGATCAGAAGGACCTTCCTCTTTAAACGCGCATGGAATTTTCTGCGCGCTAAGTTTATCAAATAACTTTATTAGAACTGAGTAGGGGGTGAAATCAGCATGGTTATTTCCAACAATAATGAATGATAATTTATTTCGTGCCATTTTAATAACCTTAAGTTGAGACTAGTCATTTTTGTCTATTATTTTATCATTTTTATGTGAAAATGAAATGCAATTTTATATTGCATGCTGGCATACATCACTTTTTTTTTCATGGTTACTTTCGTCCTGATGGTCTATAACGTCAGTTGCAATTAATTTCAAAAAGCTATCAGCCGAGGAAATGTCTTGTTTGTACATCTGTGAAATAGAAAATGTATTTTGTTTTAACCAACGCTCTATTTTAGTTTTTAAGTTTCCTTCGGGCAACGGCTGTAGTTTAATGTGCGCGGCCTCTTGATTTAAGAAATTAATAATTGAGCCAAGTATTTCATGTTCTTCTTTAGTATATGTGGAAAAAAAGGTGTTTGTTTCTGTTTTTACATATTCTTTAAACTGCATTAATTTAAAACGTTGATATATCTCTTGCTCAGCTGGGTTAAGTAATTGGTAATAACTTTGATTCAATTCAAAATTTAAATTAATGATTGTGTCAAATTCTTTTAGAATATCCTGGAAGTGGGTTATGTACCCCATCTTGCCTTTTCTCTCACTAAAGAAGATTAAAACTTTTTCAAACGGTATTGTTTTTTTAGGGCTTTCATGATCTGCTTTATAGAGCATGCTTAATCTTTCTAATGAGTTAGCCCCACAAAGAAAATCAAATGTTGGTTTGTCCTCAAATGTAAATATAGATAAAAAATAAGTAATTACTTCCAACTCTTCTTCAATGTTATTTTTGAAACATATCATTTCACTAATTAAATCTGATATGACTACCTCAGGGTTGATCTGAATGATTT
>CAZZGV010000134.1:0-5763 GCA_964654255.1 uncultured Legionella sp.
AATCATGCCTAAAAATATTTTAATGATTGGGCCGACCGGTGTAGGTAAAACCGAGATCGCTAGACGTTTAGCAAAGCTTGCTGGAGCGCCATTTATTAAAGTTGAGGCCACTAAATTTACCGAAATTGGTTATGTTGGACGTGATGTTGACTCTATTATTCGTGATTTAGCAGATTCTGCGATAAAGCAAGAGCGTGAATTAGCGATGAAAAAAGTCCAAAGTTTGGCAGAAGATGCTGCAGAAGAACGAATATTGGATGTTCTATTACCACCCGCACGTGGTAGTTTAACATCAGATGAAAAAGATTCTGGAACCCGCCAAGTTTTTCGCAAACAATTACGTGAAGGTAAACTAGACAACAATGAGATTGAAATTGACGTTTCTGTTGCACCTGTTGGGGTGGAGATTATGTCACCACCAGGCATGGAAGAAATGACCAATCAACTACAAGCGATGTTTCAGCAAGTTGGCTCGTCTCGCACTAAGACACGAAAATTACCTGTTCATAAAGCAATGAAAATGCTTTGTGAAGAGGAAGCCGCAAAACTGATTAATGAAGAAGACATAAAAATCCGCGCCATTGAAAATGTTGAGCAAAATGGCATCGTGTTTATTGATGAAATTGATAAAGTAGCTAAACGTTCGGAGCAGGGTGGGGATGTTTCTCGTGAAGGTGTGCAGCGTGATTTGCTGCCACTAGTAGAGGGTACAACCGTATCAACCAAGTATGGAATGATCAAGACGGATCATATTTTATTTATTGCATCAGGTGCATTTCATGTTGCTAAGCCATCAGATTTGATCGCTGAATTACAAGGACGATTGCCTATTCGAGTTGAGCTCTCTGCACTTAGTGTTGATGATTTCGTACGGATTTTGACAGAGCCGCATGCGTCATTAACAGAGCAATATATTGCATTAATGGCAACTGAGGGATTGAGCCTCTCATATGGGGATACAGGTATTCGCCGTATCGCTGAAGTAGCTTGGCAGGTGAATGAGAGCACGGAAAATATTGGTGCTCGTCGCTTATATACGGTGATGGAGCGCTTGCTTGAGGTGATTTCTTTTGAGGCAACTGATAAAGCAGGTGAATCAGTTCATGTTGATGCGGATTATGTGCAGAAACATTTAGGTGAGTTGGTAGCTGATGAGGATCTGACGCGTTATATCTTGTAGTGTTGCTCCTGATATAGTCATTTGTATAAAAATAACTGAACAATGCACCATAGGCGCATTGTTCAGTTATTTTAAGTTTAAGAAAGCCTTAATAAAAATTTAATATAATTGGTAAATGGTTATAGATTGGTAGTTGCATAAAAATGCAAAGAAGCATGCTTTGTTCAAATGAAATGGATTTGATAGTCACTCAATATCTTAATGGCAATACTGAATGGGAACCGCGTGAAGTATCGGTTCTTGTTTCTGGTATTACTATAAATATAATTTATTTTTACAATATAAGTAAAAATTTTGTAGTTATTCCTAGTCCTCTCGCGGTAAAAGAAGTTACAGCTGGGGATGCTGCGGAACCGTCTTATGAGTCAACAATACATGCAATAATGTCAGATCTTATTCCTAATAACAGCTTTGGTATTGGTTGTTCATTGTTAGGGAAGGGCGGTGGTGAGCGTCATTACATTGCACTTTATAAGGAAAGAGGTGTTGGCGGACAGATAACTGTATTTGATTCTAAAATAAGCTCCGCAAATAGATTTTTTAGCTCATCAGAGTCGCCTACTATTTTTGAAAAAGCATGGGCCTTTTTTACAGCACCTTTTAAGGCGTTTGTGTTATGGGCATTTGACATTGGTAAACAAGAAAAAACTTTTTTCTTAGACGAAAATGTAACGTTACATAGGCTTGCGACGCAACCATTTTTTGATGGGGTAAGTTGTGGTTTTCATTCTTCAGGTGCGGTTTTAAAGATGATAGATTCAATTAACGACGGAAAAGAAACAACAGAAGATGTTACTTGCGCCATCACTAACGACAAGACACTTGATTTAAAAGCGGAAAATAGTCTAAATAATAAAAGTGAAATTATTCCTGGCATGAGTACTGCTCTTCATTCTCTGATTTTAGATGGTGGGCGCACGTTAGATAATTCCGACAAAGCCCTGGAAAGTCTGGCAACAGAGTGTGACGTTTTAAACAAAGATCAAAAAGTTGTTTTTTCTGATGTTAATGGCAGTGATTCTGACGAAAATTTATCAGGGTCGTATCATCTAAAATAACTATAGTTACTCTTTATTAATTTTCGCGTTCTATCTAAACAACTGCTCTAAATTGACCAAAAAGGTCTGCTTTAGTTGCTTGTCCGCTTTTTCAATTTGTGCATGCCAACGCACGGCAGCAGGATCTTGATGTTGGGCTAACTCCGATAACGTAGGTAAACGATAAGGTAAGAGTTGTGACAAATCGTAAAGGGTTAACTGCCCTAAATCACGGCTTAAAATGTAGTGTCCGTCATGTGTTCTTTTGATGAGCTGAACAGCAACAAGCTGCTTAAGTACGTCGCCTATATCCATTGCATAAGGTTGTTTGCTGGCATCAATTAATTCCTCTATCGTTAGCCCTTTCCCAGCTAATTGTGCCACTCTCAGTTCATACAACCACAACAATGCATGAGAAAAACCATCCAATGCAATACCTGGGCGTCGTTGATGATGGACAGAGAAAGCATAACTAATTTCAGCACCTAGTAATGTAATTAGCCATACCCAATAAATCCAAACGAAAAAAATTGGGACAGTAGCAAACGCGCCATATAACAATTGATAGTTGTGGTAGTGTGTTAAATAATACCCAAATGCTAATTTAGCAGCTTCAAAAAGAAGTGCTGCAATCAATCCTCCACAAAGACCATGCAGAAGTCGGACTTGACAATTAGGTACAATCACATAAAGAAACGTAAATCCTGCTAGGGAAAATATAAATGGCAATGAACTCAGAATGCTCGGCGCATTATGGTTGGCAACAAAAGGGATAGATAGAAAATAAGAGCTGATGGCTAAACTGATACCTAATAAAACGGGCGCTAGAGATAAAATGGCCCAGTACAGTAAAAACGCTGGTATGCCTTGACGGGAGGCGCTGATTCGCCAAATTTTATTCATGGCGCTTTCAATGGTATACATCACTAATAATGCAACGATAAATAAGAAAAAAACGCCAACCAGGGACATTTTTGAGACTTGCTTTGTAAAAACCAGCAGGTAATTTTGAATAATTTTACCTGTAGCGGGCACGAAATTTGCGAAGATAAAGTCTTGCACAGGGCCTGCTAAGTTCTGGAATACAGGAAAAATTGATAAAATAGAAAGACTGACCGACATTAATGGTACGATGGCAAGTAATGTGGTAAATGCTAATGCTGAAGCGCGGTAAGGGCAGTCATCATCAATAAAGTGACGCGTTACAAAATAGATAAAGCGTTTGCCTTCAGCCAGCTTCTCGGTTAACTTTTGCGTCAAGTCCATGACATTTACTGTGGTAGTCGTGCTTCATATTACTATCGCATAAAAAAAGCTAAATTTATATTTTGGAGCATTACTAATGGCAAAACCTTTTGTATTGGTTCTTTATTACTCACGAACCGGCTCGGTACAGCAGTTAGCGCAATATATTGCGCGAGGTGTTGAGCATGTAGCCGGAATAGAAGCGCGTATGCGCACAGTACCTTCTGTATCTGCCACATGTGAGGCTGTTGACAATCCTGTTCCTGATGAAGGCGCTCCTTATGCAACATTGGATGATTTGCGTGATTGCTCAGGCCTGGCTCTTGGCAGTCCAACGCGTTTTGGTAATATGGCGGCACCGCTTAAATATTTTCTCGATAGTAGTTCAGCGTTGTGGCTGGCGGGGGATTTGGTTGATAAACCTGCCTGTGTTTTTTCATCGTCTGCTTCTATGCATGGTGGTCAAGAATCTACGTTGCTTACTATGATGTTACCATTACTGCATCATGGCATGGTGATCATTGGTTCACCGTATACCGAGCCTGCTTTAAATACTACTCAAACAGGTGGAACCCCTTATGGTGTAACTCATGTTTCGGGTTTGAGTAATACTATGCCATTAAGCCAGGATGAAATAAATTTGGCGAAGACGTTAGGTGAGCGCTTGGGGCATTGTGCACTAAAGATGCAAAAAGAAACAACTAAATAGGTTCTTCAATGAAAGTCATCAGTTTTAATGCAAATGGTATTCGTGCCGCAGCACGTAAAGGCTTTTATGAATGGTTGAGTGCACAACATGCTGATTTTGTTTGTATTCAAGAAACAAAAGCACAAATCGATCAACTAAAATCTGACCCTATGTATTTTCCAGAAGCGTTTCATTGCGATTATTTTGATGCAATAAAAAAAGGCTATAGTGGTGTGGCCATTTATGCGCGTCAAAAGCCGTTGAATGTTATCAAAGGGTTAGGTTTTGGTTATTGTGATGACGAAGGGCGTTACATTCAATTTGATTATCCTAACCTGAGCGTGATTTCTCTTTATTTACCCTCAGGGACCAGTGGTGAAGGACGTCAGGCCGTAAAATATGATTTTTTGGCGCGCTTTGCTGAACATTTAAATGCCCTTAAAGCTACTGGCCGGGAATTAATTATTTGTGGTGATTACAACATTGCGCATAAAAAAATAGATATTAAAAACTGGCGCGGTAATCAGAAAAATTCAGGCTTTTTACCAGAAGAGCGTGCGTGGTTAGATGATGTCTTCGGACCTATGGGGTTCGTTGATGCGTTTCGTGTTGGTAATCAGGAAGAGGAGCAATACACGTGGTGGTCTAACCGCGGACAGGCTTGGGAAAAAAATGTGGGTTGGCGGATAGATTATCAAGTCATTACCCCCGGGTTACAAAATGCAATAGTTGCCGTTGATATACATCGCGACAATCGATTTTCAGATCATGCGCCGTTGCTAATCGAATATAAAGGAGAATGGTGTGCTTAAGCTAGCGAGTTGGAACGTAAATTCATTGAAAATTCGTCTTGAGCAAGTGCTGGCATGGTTAGATTCCACGCAGGTTGACATATTGGCGCTGCAAGAAACTAAATTAATCGATGAAAATTTTCCTGCGCAACTCTTTCAAGAGCGTGGTTTTTATGTGGTTTTTTCAGGTCAAAAAACCTATAACGGTGTCGCTATTATCAGCAAATACCCGCTCGAAGATATAGTCACAGATATTCCCGATTTAGTTGACCCACAACGACGCATACTAGTCGCTACTGTAGCTGGTATTCGTCTTATTAATCTTTATATCCCTAATGGTGCTGCGGTAGGAACAGATAAATACGAGTATAAATTAATGTGGTTGGAAAAGGTGACCGCGTTTATTAAGCAACAACTAAGCGTATATCCAAAATTATCTGTGGTAGGTGATTTTAATATCGCTCCAGATGATAGGGATGTGCATTCGCCAGAAGAATGGAGTGGTTGTGTGTTGGTTAGTCCCCAAGAGCGCCAGGCGTTTGCCTCATTTTTAGCGTTAGGATTGAATGATAGTTTTCGAAATTTTGAACAAGAGGCCGAACTGTTCAGTTGGTGGGATTATCGAGCGGCGGCTTTCCGTCGTAATCGTGGGTTACGTATTGATCATATATTATTGAGTGAAGAGCTTAATACTATATGTATTGAGAGCAGTATTGATGTAGAACCTCGACGAGCTGAACGCCCTTCTGATCATGCTCCTGTTTGGGTTACGTTGAATCAATAAGTTTTAATTTTTTATGTTGCACGTTATTAGGCTTTGTT
>CAZZGV010000135.1:0-5702 GCA_964654255.1 uncultured Legionella sp.
ATGTGAAGCAAGCGCTTCCTGTACTTTATTAGCGCTACCTTTAGCGGTGATGATATGAGCTCGTTCTTCTAGATGAGAGAGAGGAGCACTGCTTCCGACAACTGTGTCTGTTAAAGGAAAAAACTCTTGTCTAATATTTTTCAATGGCATTATCTATTTTTTATTCAGATGCACATAAATAAAGTATAGTTGAGTTTTTAATTTTCAAAATTAAAAACGGTTAAATAATAGACAGATCAATAAAACTATCCCGCTTTAACCATCTGCAAAGCACGAACCCAGCCTAAATAGTTGCGTTCCATCTCTACCCAGTTATTTTCAGGCACAAATTGCTTTTCATAAACCCATTTTTTTTGCAGCTCATCCAAAGAATTAATAGCGCCACAACCAAGTGCGGCAAGCATTGCAGCACCCAATGCCGTTGTTTCGATATCTTGAGGACGTTGCACCGTTAACCTGCACAAGGACGCTAAAAATTGTAAAAACCACGAATTAGCAGCCATTCCACCATCTACTCGCAGCAATGACAGTGACAAACTACTGTCCTCGCGCATACACTCTAATACATCTCGTGTTTGATAACAGACACTTTCAAGCGCCGCACGGGCGATATGAGCACGATTACTAGTACGCGATAAACCAATTATTGCTGCACCTGGTGTTGAGAACCAATGAGGGGCGCCTAATCCAGTAAAAGACGGTACTAAATAAACACCATCATTACTACCAATACTTTCAGCTAATAACTCCGTATCACTAGCTAACTTAAATAATTGTAGCTCATCACGCAACCACTTTACCGTGGTCCCAGCTTGATACAAGCTGCCCTCCAATCCATAAACAGTTTGATCCTTGATACGATAAGCTATCGTTGTTAATAGCTTATGCTTAGACACAACAGGCTTGCTACCAGTATTTAAAAGCAAAAATCCACCAGTCCCAAATGTCGCTTTCATCATCCCTTCACTCAAACAGCCCTGACCAATTAGTGCCGCTTGTTGATCACCGGCAACGCCTGCAATAGGAATAGGCCTACCCAATAACGCGGGTGAAATTACCCCATAATTTGCGTCACTCGCACAAACACTCGGTAATACCTTAGCAGGTATAGAAAACAGCTGCAGTAAATCTTCATCCCAACATTGCGTATGAATATTAAATAGCAATGTTCGCGAGGCATTTGTAATATCGGTTAAATGCGACACACCACCTGTTAATCTCCAAATCAAAAAACTATCCACAGTCCCAAATGCCAAACGATTTTGTTTTAAAAGATTATTAGTCTCAGGCACATAAGTTAACAACCAATGCAGTTTACTTGCTGAAAAATAAGGGTCCAGCAATAGGCCCGTTTTTTGACGAATCATATCCGTATGAACAGTGAGTGATGAACAAAATTCTTGGGTACGCCGATCCTGCCAAACAATTGCGGGAGCCAAACATTGGCCTGTTTTTTTATCCCAAATTAAGGTGGTTTCGCGCTGATTGGTTACTCCACATGCAATAATGTGTTTACTATCTACCGTAGCCACGACTTCACGTATAGCGGTTAATGTTTTTTGCCAAATTTCTTCTGGATCATGCTCCACCCATCCAGGTTCTGGGTAATATTGCGTCAAAGAATATTGGCGAGAAACGACCAATGTTCCCTCCAACGTATACAACATTGCTCGCGTACTACTGGTTCCCTGATCAATTGCAAGAAGATAATGCATTGTTCTGTCATTCCCAGTTATGATATGAATTCTATTTATTTGAAACTGCTTTCCCTACTTAGTCAAGAAAGGTGCTCATCATGGAACAGATTTTTGACGTAGCAATCATTGGTGGTGGTATAAATGGATGTGGCTGTGCCGCTGATGCGGCAATACGTGGATTATCTGTCATTTTAATCGAAGAAGATGACCTAGCCTCAAAAACATCATCTAAAAGCAGTAAACTTATACATGGTGGCTTACGTTATCTGGAAAATTATGATTTTTATTTGGTAAAAAAAGCCCTGGATGAACGGCAAAAATTGCTTGAACTAGCCCCGCATTTGGTTCACCCACTTCCACTTGTGTTGCCTCATCAAAAAAATATGCGCCCACTATGGTTATTACGAATGGGTTTATTTATTTATGATTATTTAAGCCGCGCAAACAAACTGCCCCATAGTAAATTGCTTTCTCGCAACAAACAAGCCATGTATTTTGAACCACTAACAAACCACTATAGTAAAGGCTTTCTTTTCTATGATGGTACCGCCGATGATGCTCGATTAACCATTGCCAACGCGATACAAGCAAGAGAGCACGGCGCGACTATTCTACCGCATACAACGCTTATCAATGCTCAAGTTATAAATCAACAATGGCAACTCTCTTTGCAAACACAACGAGGAACTACGTCCACCATTCATGCTAAAACAGTTATAAATGCTACTGGTCCTTGGGTAGAAAAAATCAATCAAATGTTACAAATTCCATCAACGCACCACATAGCACTGATTAAGGGTAGTCACTTAATTGTGCCTAAACTTTATGAAGGTGAGCACGCCTACATGTTACAACATGATGATAAACGTATTGTGTTTGTTATCCCTTATTATGACTACACCTTGATTGGTACTACTGATGTACCTTTTTCAGGTAATCCGGAGCACGTAAAGATCGATAGTGACGAGATTAATTATCTATGTGGCTTAATCAATCATTATTTTAATAACCAATTAAATGAAAAAGATATTATTAGCACATGGAGTGGTGTTCGACCCTTGTTATCTGCAACGAACAAAACACCAAGCACACTCAGCCGAGATTATACCTATCATTATGTAAACTACCCCGCTCCTGCTGTAACTGTTTATGGTGGAAAAATCACTACCTATCGCCAGTTAGCAACAGAAGCAGTTAATACGCTTAAGGACGTCTTTCCTGATTTAGCTAAATCTCAAACGCACAAACTACCACTACCTGGCGCCACAACTAACACAATGAATTTTAACAATTACCAAAACTATGCCAATAAAAAATACCAGTGGCTTGAAGAAAAAACCAAAAAGCGCTACTTAACTCACTACGGGACGCGCATGGAAACCCTGTTGCAAGAATGTAGTAGCATGTTTGAGTTGGGCAAACAATTTGCTTCTACACTGTATCAAGTTGAAGTTGATTATTTAATAGAACATGAATGGGCAACCAGTTGTGACGATATATTATGGCGACGCACAAAGCTGGGTTTAGTTATAACTGATAGCGAAAAAAAAGAACTCAATGATTATTTAAAGAAAAAATTGGCAAGCGCTGAAAATAAATTATTTATTGCTCAACAAAAGAACTGCGTGGATTAAATAAAAACATAAATTAGCGCGAGCTGCCTATTAACAAATAAATAAGCGCATACTAAAGATAACAGGCTTATTTTCAAGCTCACGCTGCCCCCCTAACAAGCACGTTCACTTTCCGTAGCTGCATGAAATATGAAAATATGTTCTATATTCGCGCAAATACTCCAGCGCCATAAGCAACCTGTCTTCAATTCTAATTTATTTGGTTTACCGACTTAGGCTTTAAGGGCTGTATTTACCTCACTTAATATGCTTATCAGCCCAACATTTATAGACACTGCCTAATTAATGAATTTTAATATCCTGTACTGAGCAACCGTAATTTGGTCTTTAAAAATCACCAACGTTTTTCCCGGACTAATTCCTGTTAGTTTTAGGAGAATAAATATCCCCCCCTCAAAACTTATCTCAGCCCGCTCATATTTAATTTGCTGTCCTGTAGCTTCATGCAGTAGCCAATAACCTGAATGGTAAGTTAGCTTCTGATAGTTGGGCAAAGGTAGCTTCGCACGAAAAATATTAATCAAAAAAACAATAATTAACATCACAAAGGAAACTTTTAGTGCAAATGGCAGTCCTGAGCGTATCAAAACAACCAAGGTTAGCAGGTGAAGAAAAAACGCGCACTTCAAATAATCCTTTGATTTACTAAGCGTTATCGTAACGTTTGATAAAGGCAACAATATCAAGCAGCTCCTTGCTGGTGGGTTTTTCATATCCCATTAACCAAGCGTAAAGGTCTGGATCGGGATATGTTAATAAATTTTCAAAAACGCTAAGTTGCTCTTCATTCATGACCTCAAGAGCGTCTTTTATAAACTGTTGAAAAATCAAATCTAATTCAAGCATGCCACGGCGACAATGCCAATTAATTTTTGCTTTTCGTTGTGGATTAATCATAGTTCTTATTACTTTAAAGAAGATCAAATAATGACTTGATGCTACACTACGCTTTGCGTTTTAAACAAGCATTTATTATGACAACCATACCTTATCAAATTAATAACCGACAATTAACAGCAGTTGCACCTTTAATAGATGAACTACGTTATGAATCCAATAAAAATTATTTATTTGATTTAACTTATTTAACTGGTCTTCAAGTTTCAGGTGATCATGCGCAAGATTTTTTGCAAGGCCAACTTAGCTGCGACATTAGAAACATCGATGAGCAACAGATGCAACAAGGAGCCATGTGTGATTTAAAAGGTCGCGTACTTGCATTATTAGACGTTGTGAATTGGCATGAGCATGGATTTCAACTCATCCTGCCGGACGATTTGTTACAGAGCACAAAAACATCTCTAACCAAAACTGCTATGTTTTCACGCGTAACATTAACTCCGATAACAAATTACCAAGTTTTTGGCTTTTATTTACAAAATGCTAACGACACTATCCCTTTGAGTACAAAGCTATCTTCTATCCGTTATAGCGCAGTGTTTAATGAGCATTATTACTGTTATTGCTTGAGTGATAATTTCTTCATATTTTTGATTGAGCATACACAGGCGGCAATAGTTCGTGAGCAATTTGCTACATGCCTACAAACGCGTGGTTCACTAGCATGGCATGCGCTACAACTTCAACAAAAACGCATTGAAATTTATCCTGAGTCAAAAGGCTTATTTCTACCCCATCGCCTTGGTTTACAGCTTTCAGGTTATTTAAGCTTTGATAAAGGCTGTTACAAAGGCCAGGAAATAATTGCACGCACGCATTATCGCGCCAAACTAAAGCACGAGCTAAAAATATTTAACATTCATACTGAAGAAGTATTGCTTGCTGGAAAAAAAATATTCAATGACAACAACATTGAAATTGGCGAACTTATTGATTTTTGTCCCATAAATCATAATGAATACCTTATTGCTGTGAGTATAGTATTTGATTCTCCGCAGAGTATATTTATTGAAGGACAAAATACGATGGTACGTCTTCTCTAAGATACGATTTCTGCGATTACCTAGCGTACTTTGAAACATTAAGATTTTAATCTATTCCTGAACAGCATTATTGGGTATGTTTTTCGGCAATAATTTAAAAGATAATAGTTTCGCTACCTCGTGATAGATTTTAGCCATCCATGGCTAAAATCGACTCTTCAACACGACAAATATACCTTATATTTTATATTTTGCCTTCAGCAAAAAATCCAGCCCTAACTACCCAACCTCGCCCTTGATTCTCTATGGATCACAGCGATTGATATGTTATATCTTACAATTTCCTTCAAAAATAGAAGCACAATAGCATCAGTAGGAATTGTTTGCATTTTGCACAAAAAATAGCAGTTAAATTTAGATTAATCCAACAGGGAAAGCAACGGTATCAATGCGGAAATAAACTAACCTTTGCTACAGCTTCATCTCCC
>CAZZGV010000136.1:0-5691 GCA_964654255.1 uncultured Legionella sp.
CTGAGTCGGAGGTATTCTCCATATGCTCAGGCAACACTTTAAATGTATTAGCAAATTTACTTTCCTTAGCAACAACATACTCAATAACATCTTGAAGTTCAGAGAAATCTCTTTTTTTAATGAGCTCAAAATTACTAGGTAGCATCATATCAAGAGCTTTTTGGTCACAAGCCAATACAAAATGTTGCTTTGTTCCTTTTGAATCGGTATGGATTAAATAAGCGAACTTAGGGTCACTCATGATTTTTTTTGTTACTGGGCAGATAGCTAAGTCTGCTAGTTTTTTTATGACATCATCAATAGTTTTGGTGTTGTCAGCTACTTCGTCACACAATGTTTTCATTTGGTTATAAGCAAATGGGAATGGTGATGACAGGAGAGGCTCTCTTGTGTAGCTAGACAATGGTTTCTCCTGATTGATAAGAGCTCGATTGATAAGAGATTTATATGAACCATCTATATTGTCATAAAGGTATAGATCGCTTGCAATAACAGGCTCCCTGTAGGTGTCTGCAGCAATACAGCAGCTAACTAACTGTTCTATTAACGTTGAAAGTTCGTTATCCTCGGTTAGCGCAGGTATTCCTCTTATTGTAATGTCTTTTGGGGTAAAGACTTGTTCAGAAGCTTGTATTTGACGAACCTGCATCTGTCTTAATGTGTCAATTATATAAGTCATTAATAATTCAAAATCCACAAAAATTAAAACATACCATGCAATGAACGTCATGTTCGGATGATAGATATCTATTGGGATGTTTTGTTTACTGATTAATAGCGGGAGTATCCTTGTAGCTATGTCGATACCTGCGCATAGGCGTACGACTCTGCGGAGACCATGTATCCAATCTAATATAGCATTTAGCATTATGAGTGCTTAATAGGTGGGAAGTTAGGTTCAAAATGATACCACATGTTGATTTTTTATCAATATTTTTTATTTATTATGTTGTGTTTGATATTAGCTTTCAATGACTCTGATTATATACTCATACAGTGGTTTTATTTTTAAGTGATGACTCCTCCTCTCGCAAGGTCAAAATATCAACTCCATCGTCGGTTACTAACAACGTATGCTCCCATTGAGCAGATAAACTCCGATCTTTTGTAATAACAGTCCAGTTATCTGGCAGCAACTTAGTATGATATTTACCTAAATTGATCATAGGCTCAATGGTAAATGTCATTCCAGGACGAAGTATCTCTCCTGTTCCTGGTGTGCCGTAATGCAGTACTTGAGGTTCTTCATGCATGTTTTTTCCTATGCCGTGACCACAATACTCACGAACCACTGAGCAACGGTTTTTTTCAGCATGTTGTTGTATTGCGTAACCTATGTCACCTAAACGTGCATTGGGTTTAATGCATTCTATTCCAATAAATAGGCATTCGTGTGCTATTTTAACCACATATGTTGCTTCGTTAGAGGGCTCTCCTACAAAAAACATTTTGCTGGTATCGCCGTGGTAACCATCTTTGATAACCGTGACGTCTATATTGATAATATCTCCATTTTTTAAAACATCATTCCCAGGAATGCCGTGACAGACGACATGATTGATAGATGTGCAAATTGATTTCGGAAAACCATTGTAGTTAAGTGGGGCAGGAATCGCCTTTTGTTGATAAACAATATAATCGTGGCATAACGTGTTTAATTTATCGGTTGTTATACCCTCTTGAACGTAAGGGGTAATCATAACCAAGACATCACTGGCAAGTCGACCAGCTATCCGCATTTTTTCAATTTCTTCGGGCGACTTGATGTTTATGGCCATGGCGAACTATCTCAGAAAAAATTTATGGTAGCATAGCCTTTATTAAAGAGGGAGATCAGTTTAGCTTTATCTTATATCTTGAGCATTGCGGCTGTAATGCCATATTTTTTTTCAAATCTACTCGCGTCATTCCACAACGTAGCGTACTAAATACAGGGATGTGTTGGGTTTGATAGGATCGCGATGCTTGTTCATGTGGGAAGTGATAATGGTTATCAAATCCATAGGATACAACTGCATACTGAGGCGCAATTTCTTTAACAAATGCGGGTGATGAAGACGTTTTACTACCGTGATGAGGTATTAGCAAGACGGTAGACGCAAGTTTTTTTCCATATGTTTTAATTAGGTACTCCTCTGCTGGTTTTTCAATATCACCACTTAATAGCATTTTTTTGTCTCCTGCGGCGATGTGTAAAATACAGGAGTTATTGTTCTTGCCAGGCAGTGGCGGTGAAATCGTAAAAAAACGAAATAGGACTCCATCCCAATTCCACGCTGGATAATCATGACAAGACTTTCCTTTTTTGTAGAATTCTGGAGCATCGACGATTAATTCATCAATAGTATATTTTTCTTCCAAAGAGGTCAGGCCGCCGCGGTGGTCAAGATCAGGATGACTAATAATAATTTTATCCAGGTGAGTTATACCTAGTTTATTCAGGTAGGGGATGATGGTCAGCTTTCCCATATCACTTGATTGATAGAACTTCATGCCCGTATCATAAATAAGAATGTGTTGTGCTGTTCTAACCACTACTGCTAATCCTTGCCCAACATCTAACACATCTATTCTGGCCTCACCTACGCGTATTTTTTCATAATTAGGCAAAAGACTAGCTAATATTAATAGCCCGGCAGTAGGTAGATATTGTTTTAATGGCATCAATACAATAATAGACATAGCAAGCATGATAGCTAGAGCTGGAAGTGCTTCAATAAATGTAAAGTTAAAATTGAACATGCTAAATGAGTCGATCCATGAGAGGCATGTTAATAGGCACTGAATAGACCATGTGAGTAGCGCTGGCGTTCCAGGGATAACTACCCAGGGACTTAAAAATGCGATGATTAATGCTAATGGAACAATAATAAAACCAACCCAAGGAATGGCTAGTAGATTAGCAGCCAACCCATTTATTGATCCATAAGAAAACCAGTATAATGATAAGGGCATTAGTCCAAACATGCAGGCAAATTGCATGGATAATATTTTACGAATACCTGTGGTTTTAACTCGTTGATTAATACAAATTAAAATAGCAACAGCAAGAAATGAAAAATAAAATCCTAACATGAATACTGAATGAGGCTCGAACACAAGCACTGCTAATAGAGCGTAGCGCCATGCTTGCCACGTACTTAATCGCTGACTACAAAAATTGCAGAATAACACTAGACAACAGGCTACAAGCGATCGCTGTGTGGGTACGGCAAATCCAGCTAGTAACGCATATATAAATGAAATAACCATAGCAGCAGCGCTAGCAATTTTAGGTGCTGGGTAATGCAGACAAACCGTGCCTATGCTTTTCCATCCCCATTTTACTAACCAGTAGCTAAGTCCTGCTATTAAGGCTATATGTTCCCCTGAGATATCAATTAAATGAGTGGTTCCTGTTCGACGAAATAGATCCCACTGTGATTTATCAATATGGGTCGTTAATCCTAGCGTTAGTGCTTCAAAAACTCCTAATATTCTTTCATCAGGTATGATTGAGTGGAGAATGTTAGATAAATGTTCGCGAAGTTTTAATAAAGGATAGTGTTTTTGCTGTAACTTGATGAGTTGAAATGTTGAACGATGGACGGTTCCGACCCAGTTAATATGACGTGAGCTTAACCAGCCAGCATAATCAAAACCACCAGGATTTGCTAAATTAATCGGGCGTTTTAACTTTGTTTGTAGCCTCCAATGTTGCCCAACTTGAATATTTGGGCAGCGAGTATAGCAGGACAATAAGAAAGTAGCTTGAATAGGTTGCTTACCCATACGTTCGGCAAAAAATTGAAATTGTGTTTTTGTGGGTGAGCGTGTAGGAATTGATGTTACATAGCCTTGGAGTTCAGTGTTGGGGATCAAATGTTTTGCTGGCATCCCCTGATCCGCGATTGCCCATTGATGAAAAATACTCCATACAATGGCGCTTAAAAACCAAAGAAGTGGGGCGAGTTTTTGTCTAAAAAACAGTACAGTACAGATAAAATATAGGTAATAGTTGCTTTTTAAATAAAAAAAAGCCACGCCTGCAAAAAAGCAAAGAATTTCCATGGTTGCTCTGGTTGGACATAAGCAGGAATTACTTTATTACAGAATATTTAATTACTCAAATGAGTTGTAATGCAGTGCTCGACGTTTATGAGTTATTGAATTTGCGGGGTGGTCGCATTGAATTAAGTTCAGGTATTTTTGATTTAATGAATTGTTAATAATCTGAGCCTATAATTGTATTATAAATGTTCTAGTTAGGGTTGCGAACCATTATGAGTGTGTTATTAAATTCCCATGCAATACAAGCGTATATTAAAGAAAAATGTAAAAGGGCGCTGAATCTAGATGATACGCAATCTGATTTTAATATAGATATCGCTTTGAGGCGTCAGATGATTTTAAACTCTGTTACTTGGGAGCAGCTATCTGAGGATCTTATTAATTCACGTTTTGATCCTAATATGCCAGTGAATCCCGCGACAATGGAGTATGAGACCGTTTTAAATCTTGAAAATTTGCAACAAAGGCTTGATGCATTAATAGAAAAAGTTAAAGACGATGTTAAAGAAGATAAAAAAGTTCTGAGAGCAGATCGTTCTTCAACCCAGCGCTTAATTAGGGATTATTATTTTCCTAGACTGTATGAATCTCTCAAGAATGCTAACGCTGGGCTTGGTGTAATTAATGAGCAATTACGGACTGATCCACAAAACCAAGAGTTACAGCAATACAAGCATGCAATCGAAAGTAACATTGCTTACCTTGATTCTTTGGCGGCTTTTCCGTTTGCGCTGGAAAAGACGGTTGCTGCAATTAGCCAAAATCAAGGTATTAACTATACTCCTCGACAAAACGCTCAAGTTATAGCTTCTATGTTGGATACGCTGAAAAAAAGTCAAGCAGGTCAATGGAAAGCAGAGAAATTGGTTGAGGGATTAAAAGTGGCAAGTAAAATGTTTATGCCAGATTTACCGGTAGATGCGTTTACTCTAAAAGCAATAAAGGATTTGTTACCTTACGTTGATACAATGATAGAGAAAGGTAATGCGCAGAAACAACAGCAAGACGTACTTCTTTCTCGTGATGATAAAAAGCAATCAGAAGCACGTAGTGCGTTGCTTGAATTAATGGGAATTAAATTCGATTCTTTAGCTACGATTTGTCAGGACACGTTGTTAAAGCCGGCCCAAGATGCTACGAACGCAATTGCTTCTTTAGCAGGTACAGTAGATACTCTTTCAACTGAAGATGGATTGGACTATATAAAAATACTTAGTCTTCTTGATCAGGTCGGAGATACTCTGCATGGCATGCCACAAGAGTTTGTTCCTGGGCCACTCCAACAATTCAGCGATTACTATCAGACAGCCAAAGAAAAAGCAGGCCAGGTAACTAAGATGGCTAGTCAAGCCGCAACAGGCGTGGGCCACGTTTTGGGTGACGTGGGTACTACAGCTTATCGTTATACTCCAGATGTTGTTAAATCAGCATTTGGATCCGTTGCAAATCAAGGCGTTGATCTAGCTAGTCAAGCAGCCGTTACTGTGGGGCCCGCGGTTCAAAAGTTAGCATCGACAGCGGAGTATCTATTGCCTTCTAGCATGGTAAGTCGTTGGATTCCTTTTTTAAACAAACAATCATTGATAAATATCCGAGATCGAATTTTTAGTGCAGCTGCTGCATTTATTCCCAATTCAATTA
>CAZZGV010000137.1:0-5513 GCA_964654255.1 uncultured Legionella sp.
TGCGCCAGGAGATTCCCAGCACAGTACAATAATTGTCGCGGGGGGCTTGTCCACCTTGCATGGCACGATCGCGGGACCCCGGCAACAGTGAAATCAACTACCGCTGCTCAACCGACAGGGGTTCCACCTGGTCGCCGGAGGAGAATGTGTCGAGGAGTGACGGCTTCTCTTCGACGACGCTGCTGGCTTCAACGGCACACTATCGGCATATCATCTGGCTTTACGATCGAATTGGCCGATTCCAGGTTTAGTACGAATGGCGCGTATTTCGTTGCCAAGCCACGAGAGAAGATAGACACTTCGCGAGGTTTTCTACGGCGAACAGTCGAAGCCCATGAGGCTATGTCTCTACGGCTGAGGAGACTGCGGATCGTGGGAAGCAACGGTGCTTCTCCATTGATCAAAAGGGCCAGATGACTCCATACCGGCTTCCCATCCTCACCTACCATTCGCTGGATTCCAGCGGGTCTGTGATCTCGACTACTCCATCAATCTTTCGGCGGCAGATGGAGTGGCTGCATCAGCAGGGGTTTCAGACGCTGTCTCTGGCAGAGGCGGCGAGGCTGGTGCGAGATGGACAGCCCTTTCGTGAACGGACCTGCGTGGTGACGTTCGATGACGGCTATGAAACCGTGTATCGGGAAGCCTTTCCTGTTCTAGAAGAACTCGGTTTTACAGCAACAGTCTTTCTGATTACCGGATATTGCGGTAAACAGAATTCCTGGCCTGGTCATGTATCTCCGGTCGGTGAGCAGTTGTTGCTCTCCTGGACACAGATCGAGGAAATGGCGCGGCATCACATCGAGTTTGGCTCCCATACGGTGACGCATCCTGACTTGGCCTGCGTGACGCGTCATGAAGCGGCGCGGGAGATGCGAGAGTCGAAACAGACGATCCAGGAGCGATTGGGCGGGGACGTAGAGGTATTTGCCTATCCCTACGGGAAGTATGCCTCGTGGGTGGTCGATCTCGCGAAGGAGCATTTCACCGGGGCCTGTTCAACGATCTTAGGAAAAGTCACGTCAGAGGCGGATTCGGCTCTGCTTCCCAGGGTGGATATGTATTACCTCTCTTCGCTGTTGTTGATGGTATCGCTCGACACGAGATGTATGGATCTGTACTTAGGCGTCCGGCGGGCGATGCGGGCGACCAAAGCATGGTTTGCGTGAAAGTATAGAAACAGGAGGTGAAAGTTATGTTGCAGGTTGAGGAGTTCTGTTGCCCAACGTGCAAGGGGGTACTTAGTTTTCAAGAAAGTGAGTATGCTTGCTCGGCATGTTCCAAGAAATACCCTGTCATCCTGGGCATTCCCGATTTTCGTGTGTTCCCTGATCCCTATATTGATTTTGAAGATGATCACAAGAAGGCCGGGCATTTAGCCGAGCAGTACCACAAGCTCGACTTTATGGGATTGGTCCGTCTCTATTGGAAGATGACGCCAGAAGTGTCGGAGGATCGCGCCGAACGATTCATTAGACGCACGGCCGCTTTAGTTGAAAAGGGGGCTGAATGTCTGAGCTTGATTGAGTCCTTAGCTGAGACCGAGAAGCTCCGCGGGTTTAATAGAGTACTGGAGATCGGGTGCGGAACCGGCGGATTTCTCGTGGCTGCAAAACGAAAATACGACCATGTAGTTGGCGCAGATATTGCGTTTCGTTGGCTGGTCGTGGCGAGGAAAAGGCTGGAAGAGCTCAAGATGAATGTACCTTTGGTCTGCTGCTGTGCCGAGTATCTTCCATTTCCGGGCACAAGATTTGACATCATCTTAGCCGAAGATGTGCTCGAGCATGTGAGAAGTCAAGAAAGCACTCTGGCGGAGTGTCGTCGCGTGATGACGAAGCAGGGAATGCTCTTCCTGGCAACTCCCAATCGTTTTAGTCTGACCCCGGAGCCTCATGTCCGTGTGTGGGGAGTGGGATTTTTACCAAGAAGGTGGATGAACGGCTACGTCAAGCTCGTGAAGGGGATTTCTTATGAAAATATCAAAGTCTTGTCATTCATGGAATTGAGAAGACTGTTGAATAAGTGCCTGTTTACCAACCATCGAATTCTGCTCCCGTCTATCTCCTGCGAAGAAGCCCAGTACTTTTCTCCTTTTCAGCGCATGCAGCTTGCCATCTACAATGTGGCCAAACAAATTCCTGTTCTACGGTTGATCCTGTATGTGGTCGGTCCGTATTTCAACGTTGTGGTGTTTTCCAGCAGAAAATAAGCAAGCCAAGACGGGGAGCGAGATGGGTAACAAGAATTTTCTGTCAGTCGTCGTCCCTGTATACAATGGCGGCTGGTGTCTGGGTCAATGTCTGGCAGGAATTCAGCGCTCGTCGTATCGTGAGTATGAGTTGATCGTCGTCGACAATGGATCAACGGACAATTCCGTTGCGATTGCGCAAGCGCACGGTGCTCTGGTGGCGCATTGTCCAGGTCCGAGTGGCCCCGGCGCGGCTCGTAACACAGGAGTGAAGTTGGCAACCGGACAGATTCTCTTGTTTGTGGACGCCGACGTGGTGGTGCATAACGATGTGCTCAATCGGGTGGTTGCAAGGTTTATCGAGGATACTGAACTGGCAGCGGTCTTCGGGTCATACGATGACAGCCCGCCGGCTAAGAATTTTCTCTCGCAATACAAAAATCTGCTGCATCATTATGTGCACCAGCAGGCGAATAACCGGGCCACCACGTTTTGGGGGGGATGTGGGGCTATCCGTAAAGATGTCTTTGTGAACGTCGGTGGGTTTGACCAAGAGAAATATCCCACGCCATCCATTGAGGATATTGAGCTGGGAGACCGCATGCATCGCCTGGGGTATCGGATCTGGCTGGACAAAGGTCTTCAGGCAACTCATTTGAAGGAGTGGCGGTGGAAGTCGCTCTTACGCGCGGAGATCCTGTATCGTGCCATTCCCTGGTCTCGGCTTATTCACGAGCGGCAGGGATTGGTCAACGACCTCAATTTAAAATTATCGCATCGAGCCAGTGCCGCAGTGGCAGGACTCTTCCTGGCGATGCTGCCCTTGACCCCGGTTTTTCCCCCGCTGGCCTACGGGTGTCTTTTTCTAGCAAGCATCTTTCTGCTTCTGAACCGTGACCTGTTTGTTTTTTTTCTCCGCCGAAGGGGTGTGTTGTTTTCGGCCGTGACAGTTCCGATGCACGGGTTCTATTACATCTACAGCGGCGTCACCTTTGTCTTGGTATGGTTGTCCTACGCCCTTCACCTCAGATGACCGGTGGAGGCACTGTGGTACAGGTGAGTCAGTAGTTCATGTGAGGGAGAAACGTTTGATCACGAGTATCCATCGATATGGTGAGTGGGGCATCGTGGCCCTTTGCGCGGGCGTCTACCTTGCTCTATCCATCACCGCCGGGCTACGGAAACACAGAAGAGCATCGCCGGACGATCACCAGCCAGAAGACTGGCATGTTTCTCTCTCGTGGATACAGCAGCCTGGTGACTTCTTAAGCGCATGCTCATTCTTTTTAACCTGGGTCAGTGCCAATGCGAATGCGCAAGGGGACCGATCGGCGGTCTCGCCGCTGGTCAAGGAAGCGTATCGAAATGGGATACCTGGCATCCTTGACGGAATTGTGTTCGTAGAGATCTAGCTGATCCCGCAAGGGCCGCGGCGGTGGTTGGTCGCTGCTTGTCCGCTGTGAGGCACTAAGTCAGTGCCTCATCCACTGGAAGATCAATGACAGGAAAACCTGACTGAGTCCAAATTGTGACGTTTCGCCAACTCCTACAGCGTGTTGCTCCAACCGATGCCCAGGCACCCTCTCGTTTCGAGAGCTGCATCCTGGTGCTATGGTATGTGACCTGTGCCAATGTCCTTGTCCTGTTCCTCATGCAGGGAGGCTACGATGTGCAAGTTGGCCCCATTCATGTCCACGCCACTTCTCTGAGAAACTGGCTTGCCCTCTGCTTTGCACTCACGTTAAGCAAAGCCTGGTTGGAGGAAAGACGGGGCGCCAGGTCGACTTTCGAAGGAATGCAGTCTCCGCTGCTGCTATTCCTAGGGGCGGTGACTGTGTATTACTCCAATGGGCATACCTTCGAAACGGGCGATACGTTCCCTGCACGTTTTCTCCCTGTAAGCCTCCTCACGGACCACGATTTCTATCTTGATGAGTGGGCCTCGACGATCCATCTATATGAGGATCAATACTTCGTACGGCTTGTCAATGGTCACCTGGTTTCAAGCTACCCACCGTGGGGAGCCATCCTTGCCCTGCCGGTGTATGTTATTCCGGTGCTCAAAGGAGCTGGCGCTGGGATGTTCGACCTGGAAAAACGAGCAGCTGTGCTCATCATGGCGTTGTCGGTGCTCATCTTGTTTCTCGCGTTACGCCGCGTGACGAGGCCGCGCGTAGCATGGTTTGTCGCGTTCGTCTATGCCTTCGGAACGAACTGCCTGAGTCTTAATAGTCAGGCCTTGTGGCAGCATGGGCCGAGCCAACTCTTTCTCTCGCTCACGCTGTACTGCTTGGTGAGGGGCGTGGAAACTCCGGTCTTTAGTGCGTGGGCGGGGCTTCCGCTTGGGGTTGCGGTTATGTGTCGCCCACTGAATCTTGTCATGGCCGTGCCAATCGTACTGTATATTGTGCATAAGCATCGTGGTCAGTGTATTGGTTTCATGATTGCCGGTGTTCCTCCTCTACTATTGTTTCTGTGGTACAACGCAGTGCACTTTGGCTCACCTCTTCAGACAGGATTTGGTGCGACCGTGGTCAGTCCCTCTTCCTTGGTCGGACACCATCTTTCCTGGTTCAACACACCCCTGTTTGAAGGGCTTGCAGGCGTGCTCTTTTCCCCAGCACGCGGGCTGTTCATCTACTCCCCGATTTTTCTTTGTGCGCTGGCTGGCATGGTGGTGGTCTGGAGAGAACCGGAACAGGTGCTTCTGAAGTATCTGAGCCTGGCGCCCCTTTTCTTGCTCGTTCCTGTGGCAATGCTTGGGAGCTGGTGGGGAGGGCTTTGCTATGGTCCAAGGCTTCTGGCGGATAGCACCCCGTTCCTCTGTTTCTTACTGGGCCCCGCCCTCGACCGAATTCACCAGAGGGTCTGGCTGAAGTATGTAGTGGTGGGGTTGGCGGGACTATCGCTCGGCATGCACGCTATTGGATTCGCTTATTCTGGCGATTGGAATTCGGACTTGATTGACTTTGACAGGCACCCCGAACGCGTCTGGTATTGGCGAGAAAGCCCTCCCGTCATTTTTGCCAAACAGCTCTGTACGCAGATGTGGCAGAAACTTGCAGCGCTGCTCTGACGAAGTGCCAGTTCAGGCGATGGCGTTCAACTCGCGCTGGGTGTTGCCCGACAAGTCCGTGCCCTTGGGCAAGTACTGGCGCAATAAGCCCTTGGTGTTCTCTTTGGTGCCGCGTTGCCACGGGCTATGCGGATCGGCCGGCCAGACCATCACGGCAGGGTTGGTGAGTGTGGGGTTGCTCGTGTTCGGCATCGGAGCCTTCGTGGTGGTGCAACGCCAGGGCATGTTCGGGTGGATCCTGAAGAT
>CAZZGV010000138.1:0-5486 GCA_964654255.1 uncultured Legionella sp.
AGGTTTTACAGTCGTGTGTTTTCGAGCTCGTTCAATTAATAGTGATGAATTTAATCATGAAACTGCCAAATTATCACTGTTTTGGGGCCGTTTTTTTTCGGAGGGTGTTGCGGATAACGTGCCGAATCGTTTGGATAAGGAGGTTATTTTGGGGGTTTATTCAGACTATGAGTCAGATGATAAGGGGTTTTACTCGGTAACGGCTGGTGTTAAAGCAAGTGCAGCA
This sequence comes from uncultured Legionella sp., assembly GCA_964654255.1. Classification (GTDB taxonomy): domain Bacteria; phylum Pseudomonadota; class Gammaproteobacteria; order Legionellales; family Legionellaceae; genus CAZYME01. The sequence goes on from CAZZGV010000138.1 coordinate 227, forward strand.
GCATTAGCCCCTGAATTTGAGACAGTAGAGGTCCAGAGTGGTGATTATCTGGTGTTTGAAGGGCAAGGAGAGATGCCGCAAGCTGTGATCGAAACATGGAAAACAGTATGGCAGTATTTCGCAGAGAAGCCCAAGTATAAAAGAAGCTATGCAACTGATTTTGAGCTTTATCAGAGCGGTGATCGGATTGCTATTTATATTGGTGTTTTGAAGTTATAGTTGTTTAAGGGCATTGCCTAGTATAAAACTGATTTAAAATCCCAGTATTAAATGGCACAGCAATATTTTTTTGTTGAGCAAGTTTAACCAGATATTCATTTAAGTAGCGTAATTCAGTTTGTTTTTTTTTCTGCGCATCTTGGTACATAGATGAATAATTATTCGCTGTGATAGTAATGATGTGCATAACAATGTTAAATAATGCATCGGGCGTTACAGGCATATTATAAGCATTCAATACGTGAGCAATTTCCTGGGTCATGGTTTTTAGCTCGTCACTATGGTGGCGTAACTCGCCATTTTTACAAGTATGTAACACGGTTAATAAGTTAATGCTGCAGTTAACGGCAAATTTCTCCCATATTTTGCTATGGATATCTTCTTCCCAGTTGCAAGGTAGATTCGCTGTTTGAAAAGCACCGCAAATCATGGTTATTTCATCGGTGGTAAATTCACCACTTACCTGGCCTAAATGTATTGCTCCATCTAAAAAAGCTCTAACAGAAAATGGTTTTTCAAGATAGGCACCAATTGTATTAACTCCAAAAATTATACGCAATTGTGGTAGCTGATGCTTAAGTTCATCTAAAACACCAAGGCCATTGTGCATCAGGATGATGATGCTATTTTTGTGTAAGTTGGGTTTTAAGCGCATTATTAATTGAGCGGCATCATAAGCTTTGACACAGCAGAGCAAACAGTGAATAGGCTCATCAATCTGTTCTAGGTTAATTGCTCGTGGGTAAGCGGTATAGGTGGTTTTTTCAGCGATAACGCTTAATTGATGTTGTTCATAAACGGCTAATTGATGATTGTTTTTTAAGATGATATTAACAGCATTGGCTCTTTGACCAAAACTGGTTGCCAATAACGTGCCTATCGCGCCAATACCGGCAATGTGCCAGGTGGGGGCGGTCATTTTGCCCAGACATCATAAAAATGGTGGACTGGTCCATGTCCATGACCTACCGAGTTATATTGTGCGGCTTTTAGCGCTCCAGACAAATAGTGCTTTGCAAGACCACATGCGTCTATGAGCGTTTTTCCTAGAGCAAGGTAGGAGGCAATTGCTGCAGATAAGGTGCAACCTGTGCCATGCGTATTTTTACTATCGATACGAGGACTTGAAAGCCAAAGCGTTTGGCCATTGTTATCAAGGTATACATCGTTAGATTCTTGCCCAGCTTGATGTCCCCCTTTAAGTAAGACAGCTTGGGAGCCTAAATCTAAGAGTTTTTTTGCCAATGTTTGCATGTCTCCCGTAGTGTTAGTTAATGCTTCAGCTTCGGGTAAATTGGGCGTAATGATAGTTGTTAACGGGATAATGTGTGTTTTTAGAGTATTTATAGCCTCTGGCAATAATAAGAAATCCCCACTTTTGGCAACCATGACCGGGTCTAATACAATTGGAATATTTATGGCGCGCTCTTTTAAAAAATCAGCAACCAGTTCAACAATATCTTGTTTAAATAACATACCAATTTTGATGCTATCAGGAACGATATCATCAAAAATTGCTTCTAATTGTTGTTGAATGGCTTGCAACGGGATTTCGTAACAGCTTCGAACGCCCATGGTATTTTGCACGGGTAAGGCGGTGAGCACGGTCATTCCGTAACAACCTAATGCTGAAAACGTTTTAACATCCGCTTGCAGCCCCGCACCTCCAGAGCCGTCGAATCCAGCAATCGACAAACATTTATGCTGCATGAACTACATCCTTCATCGCGATAAAATCGGCTGCAAATAATTCATCAATAAACAAGGTACGAAATGAGCCAGGTTTGTTGGTTTTATTTGCAGCTAAACTACCGCATAAACTAAAGTACGCGGTCGCCAATCGGGCTGCCTCATACTCATCTGCAATAACAGCATGAAAGGCGGCAATAACAGCGGTTAATGTGCACCCCATGCCTGTTACTAGCGGCATCAACGATGAGCCAAAAGCCAGATGCTCTTGACGTTGCCCATCCGTTACAACATCTTGTTCGCCACTAATGACAACAGTCGTGTGATGATGTTTAGCCAGCATCAGCGCGCTTTGTTCGGCATCGCTGACTTGATGGGTTGACTCTACACCTAGGGTTTTATTGATGTTGTCATACAGAGCCAGAATTTCACTGGCATTTCCTCGTATGATGGATGCTGATGCCATCAACGAGCGTGCGGTGTTGGTTCGAATATGGGTGGCGCCCGCACCTACTGGATCTAAAATAATTGGTTTATTGTGTTTTTTGGCTAATACTGCAGCAGTATTAGCGCGTTCAATAAATTCAGAATCAAGCGTTCCTATATTTAGATTCACTGTATTACAAATGCTGACTAATTCGTCTAACTCTTGTGTGTCCTGGGTCATAATGGGCGCAGCGCCAAGACTTAATAAACAGTTCGCCATAAAATCCATGGTGACATAATTGGTTAGGCATAAAACCAAGGGTTTAGTTTGGCGCAATTCGATGATCGCTTTTTCTAATTCATACAGCATGATAATTACCTTTATTGTCAATAAGATGGCGTAAATTTTGGATAGTAAAAAAAGGATCCTTGGCCTCGTGTATGGCGGCAATAACGGCAATACCTTGGGCTCCTGACGTTAAAACCTCAATGGCATTGTTTTCATTAATACCACCAATGCCAATGATAGGGTGCTTGGATTGATGTGATAATGCGTTTAATCCACTGGTGCCCCAAACAGTTGTAATATTAGATTTGCTGGTGGTTGGGAAAATAGCGCCAATGCCAACGTAATCAATGGGTAAGTGATTCGCTTTGATTAAATTATCTTCAGTGTCAATGGATACACCGATAATTTTATCGGGTCCTAATTGTTTTCTTGCTAGTTCTGGGTCACCATCTGTTTGGCCTAAATGAACACCGCTGGCGTTGAGTTGAAGTGCAAGCTCAATGTTGTCATTTACGATTAATGGAATATTTAGTGGGTCAAGAATCTCTTTGAGTTTTTGTCCAAAGCTTAAGCATGCTTGTGTTGATAGATGTTTTTCACGTAATTGTACGGATGTAATGCCACCACTTGCGCAGCTTTTTATAAATCGCAGGTAATCATCCAATGGCATTTGCTTTCGATCAGTGACTAACATTAATTTGTAAAAAAAATTATCGTTCAACATAACTAGGACCAGGCCTCTAGTTGTGCGAGTTCATCTAATAACAATTGTGGATTGGCATTTATTTTAGGTAGTTGTACGTGGCGCGGGGTGAGCAGTTCGTATTTAACGCAATGGTTGATAAAAGAAAATAGACCATCAAAAAAGCCATCAATATTTAAAAAGCCAATAGGTTTGTCGATGGTTCCCATTTTAATAGCATTCCAGGTTTCAAATGCTTCCTCTAAGGTTCCAATACCACCCGGCATGACAATAAAAGCATTAGCATGTTCTTGCAATAGATATTTTCTCTCGCGAATCGAGTTGGTAATGATAAGTTGGTCCAGAGTAGCGAAAGGTTTTTCTTGGGGAATAAGATGACGAGGAATAATGCCTGTAACCAAACCACCACTAGCCATCGCGGCATTGGCTAAAATACCCATGAGTCCTTGGCTGGAGCCGCCATAAACTAAGCGATAACCCGCATCAGCAATAGCATGGCCTAATGTTGTTGCCGCCTCGCTAAAGCGAGGGTTGTTGCTGGGTTTGGCGCCCAAGTAAACACATATTGATTGCATCATCAAATCCGGCTGCGTGTAAGCGGATAGGATAAACCATTATTGAAAAAAATTGAACAGTATAGGCGGTGCGAGCATGGCAAGAGAATAGTGGCGTTTTTATTTTCATAATGATTGTTTTTCAAACCATTTGATGTTTAATTGCGAATATACTATACATTATAGATAAACTATCGAATCTGTTGATTTATTATGCATACTTTGGGTCTAAGCAAAGCTGATCTAATTCAGGAAAATAGATCACTGAATATGTTGATTGATGTTACTAATGCTATTAGGAAAAAAAATCCTTTGGATGTGGTGCTTAAGCAATGTTTGTCAATCATGTGTGCAGGACTGCACTGTCCCATTGGTCATGTTTATTTTTTTGATGATGACAATAGAGAGTTTGTGCGTCCGAGTGAGATATGGTTTTTAAAAAATCCTTATAAAACACCGGCTCTTTACGCAGTTACCATGAAGACTGTTGTTAGATATGGTGAGGATATTGTTGGACGAGTTATATCGTCTGGTGAGCCTTGTTTGATAGAGGATGTGTGCGAAGACCAAAATTTTTTGCGTATGGACGCTTGTAAGCTAGATAAGCTTCATGGGGCAATAGCGTTTCCAGTATATTTTCATGACAACATAATTTTAGTGATAGAATTTTTTACGCAGTCCTATCAAAAATATGACAGGCAGATATTGCTTATTTTAAATCGTTTAAGCATACAAATGAGTCGGTCGATTTCCGATAGAAAAAAAATTGATGAGCTCAGCAAGAGTCTGCGTAAGTTAAAATATGCTCTTGGATCCGGTAAAGTTGGTGTTTGGGAATATAGCCCAAAATCAAATGAAGTTATTTGGGATGAGCAAATGTACTTAATGTATGGAATAGTGCCGCATGAGTTTAATGGGACTTACTCATCATGGGAGGATGCGCTTCATCCCGAAGATAGGTTGCGAGCGGCCGCAGAATTGAAAAATACAATAATAAATACAGATAAATTTGATACAGATTTCCGGATAATTACTCCAGTTGGGGATGTGCGTTATATTCATGCAAATGCGATTGTTAAACGATCTATTGATGGAGTTGCAGAGAGTATTTTTGGTATTAATGTTGATATAACCAAGGAAAAAACACTTTTATTGGATTTGTCTAAAAAAACACAAGAAATGGAGCGACTGACAGAGAATTTACAAAAACATGCTTATTTTGATTCATTAACAGGCCTTATGAATCGTTTCTTTTTTGAACAAACCGCTAATCGTGACTTGGATAGGTGTAGTCGAACTAAATCACGATTAGCCGTTTTATTTATCGATTTGGACGATTTTAAAAAGATAAATGATTCTCTTGGGCATAGTGCTGGAGAT
>CAZZGV010000139.1:0-5450 GCA_964654255.1 uncultured Legionella sp.
GTATTGTTCGAGTTGGCAGTAATGTTTTTATAGGTCTTAGATGTGGTCTATTTTGTTAATCAATGAGTTAGCGTAGCATCAGGAAAATATGATCTCTTAATATACATCGGTGGTATTTTTTTATCAAATTTTGATATTTAATATTTATCGTGTAGTGTTAATTGTGAATTTCATTATGAGAGCCTAGTTTGTTATTCGCACTTTTATATATTATTCCATAATTGACAAAGATTTTTTAAGGAAAAATTTATATGATTTTTACACAAAAAATAATGAAGGACACATTAATAAACTCACTGTTTTTTTTCATAAATATCATTGGCGCATGCTCAGCATTTTCTGCAGAAAAAAATGATTTTGTTCCTAAGAATTTTTGGAAGGGTTTATTTATCAGTGGTCATATAGGAGAGGCTTGGGGGCGCTCTGATATGAAAACGGATGTTGGTGTTTTATCAGACAAATCTTATTTTGTATCAACGGCTAATATTGATTCTGTCAATCAGAGTGGTTCTCTTCCTCTTAAATCTAATGCATTTGTTGGGGGAGCGGGTATTTCAAATAATTGGGTATTTCGTAGTATGGTTTATGGCCTAGCACTAGATTTTAGTTCTTTTCATATTCAAGGCGCAAGCAATCTAGTTGATGTGGATTATCCAACCACTCAAGAGGTAACATATTCTTTGCAAACCTCAGTTGAGTCTAATTTTTTATTTACTGCACGAGGTCGATTTGGAGTCGCTCCTGTAAATTGGCCATTTATCTATGTAACAGGTGGTTTAGCTTTAACAAAACTCTATGTTGCTAATAATTTTGGAGATAGATTGAATAATTTGATTTTGAATGTAGGAGGAGCGAGCAATAATTCCGTGAGATCCGGATGGACCTTGGGTACTGGATTCGAGGTCCCATTGGCCACTAATTGGCTCCTATTTAGCGAGTATTTATATGTTGATTTTGGATCTTTTTCTGTCCAATCTGCTATTAATAGTGGATTCGAAGGTGAGCGCTTCTCTAGTCCGTTTATTACCTCTTCCAAGTTAAACGCAAATATTTTTAGAGTTGGTTTAAATTACAAGTTTTCATAAAGGATATTTTCGTGGTTCAATTAAACCTAAATTGCTACCATGGAAACATAAAAGACTAAAAGCAGGTTTGCAGACAATTAATAATTAAGTTGATTCATTTATCAACAGCATTTATATTACTCCCGATCAGTAATATTGGTTAGTAATTTTATGGAAAAAAAATTAATTGTAAAAAATAATCCAAGTTGGAAACCTTGTATCTATATTCTTGCACTTGGGGGCACAATTTCTTCTGTAGTGCAAAATGCAACAGAGGAATTCTATTCGCATCCTACTTCTAACATAAAAGATATATTATTATCCTTGCCCTCAATTGAAGAGGATTTTACTATAATTACAGAGCAATTTTTGCAAAAAATTAGCCATGAAATAACACATTCTGACTTAATCAATGTTGCAAAAAAAATAAAGAAGTTATCAGATGATGATAATGTAAATGGGATTATTGTTACGCAAGGAACTAATTGTATAGAAGAAACAGCTTATTTTATAAATTTAGTAGTTAATACAAAAAAAACTATAGTGTTCACTGGTTCTCATAGACCGCAAAATTCTATTGGTTTTGACGGAGCTAGAAATCTATATAATGCAATGTTATTGGCAAGCAGTAAAAAAAGCTCAGGTATGGGGGTTCTTCTAACATTTAATGATTATATTATAAATGCCAGATACGCTTCAAAGTTAAATCCGTCACTACAAAGCGGGTTTTCTTCTAGTGATTTAGGTGTGGTTGGATTTGTCCAAGGAAAGGAAATATTTATTCAACAATTACCTAATTATAAACACACATTTCTTAGTGAATTTAATATATCTGATATTATCATCAACCCTAAAATTTATGTGATATATGGACATTTAGATATGGATAGTTTTTTTGTTGATGCTGTTATCGAATCAAATGCACAAGGAATAATTAGTGCGGGTATGGGGAAGGGGTATCAGCCAAAAATTGTGACACAAGCCTTAGTTCAGGCTAGTAAAAGAGGTTTGATTGTGGTTCGTTGTTCACGTACTGGGTATGGGTTAGTAAATAATGAGGCTAACCTTGATGGGGTATCTGGCTTTATTGCTGGGGGCTCCCTGAGTCCTCAAAAAGCTAGGATTTTATTATCTATTGCTCTTAATAAAACACAGGATAAGACTACATTACAGCGAATTTTTAATGAGTATTAAGGGGTGAAATTTGGACTGGATAAGGGTCAATATAGTTACAGACTGGTATAGCTATATATCTAGCCGATACAGGGAGCGTGTCAAGCAATATAAAAATTACCGTTGCAAAATTTTAGGGATAGAGGCAGACCCCGAAACGGGGGAAATTAGTCTTTGGGTTATAATTATTGGGATAAAAAATCAGATTCTTCGTTATCTACCTAAAGAACTTATTGTTGATGATCTAATGTTAGGTGAATTTTCTCCATTTGACGCTAGAGCTATAACTTTTTATGCACTTATGCAAGCAAAGTATGATGGACATTTTTGCTCTACATATTATGTTGCAGGGCAAGATTTTTTTTCAGGAAAGACCATTTTTATAATAAAAGAGTTAATAAATAATAGAGAGTATCGAAAATCAGCGCGAGAATTATACAGTGATATGGGGTTGTTGAGTCGGTTGTCTCAAAAAGATTTAATTAATGTTGTTAGTACAGCAATTCAAGAGCAAACCATGGAAGATCTTCAAGCGCAAGAGGTTGTAGTTGAATATGTTTATTAAAAATTGAGAGAAAGTAGTGAGCAGAGATAATAATAAGTACCACGCTAATAATGATAATTTTAAGTACATGAGAATTTTGGCGATGCTATATATTACTATTTTGTTAGCTGCAACTGTAGTGGCTTATAGAATAGTTCTAATAGGTTCTATCCCAGAGCCTGGCTCAACATTAATTTATACTTTTTCATTTTTTTTAATGAATGTATTTTCTGAAATTTATGGCCCTCATATATCAAAAAAATTAATATGGGAATCGATAGGTTGCGGGTATTTATTTGCTATTTTATTGTCAGCAATCAATCTATTGCCAGCTCCAAGTTATTTGGATAACACAGGAGCATACAATCAAGTGCTGGAACATCTGTTTCGTTTTACAAATGCTGGGGTAATTGGATATTTACTTAGCACCTTTTTAAATGTGTATCTTCTTACAAAGTGGAAGTTCAAGATGGGCGGACGTTTTTTTTGGGCCCGTAGTCTATTGGCCTCAACGATTAGTGAGGGTGCCGCAACTTTTATAGCGGGGGTGATTTCTTTCCTGGGGATGATGCCTATAGATAATATTCTTATTGTTATGACAAGCGCTTTTATATTCAAGATATTATATGGATTTATTGCCGTATTTCCTGCAAGTTTTCTCGCATTTATACTTAAAAAAACTGAGAAAGACGTTTTTATCAATCCTACTATAAATCCATTTCAATTTAGCTAGTTATGTAATTTGTCCTAGATTGTATTAATGTACCTAAATATTTGGAGTCCTTGTTAATTATGCTTAATTTGTAGTCTTTATATTTTGGATTGAGGCATTTTTTGTAGGATAGAGATTGTTTGAAAAAAAACTGTCTAAGTGTAACTTCGCCAGATGAGCTAAGTAATACAAAATCACCGTTAACTGGCGTTTTATTTAAATCAAAGATAAGTAGTGTATCGTTAGAAAATTTTGGCTCCATAGAGTTCCCTTGCATTTTGACAGCAAACATACTCTCAGTGGGCTGTAAGTCTATTAGGAGCCTATTGCTTGCGGTTATCAGAACTGAATTCGATGTTGTGAGAGTTTCTAGATTATTCCATTCAATAAGTGGTATTTTTTGCAAGTCAGATTGATTGGTATGAGCTTTTTTTTCTGAAGATGAAGGCTCCTCGCCAATTAATTGACTAATCGTTATCATGAAATAATTAGCTAGTGGGCTTAGGGTGGCGATTTTAGGGTTTGTGTTTTCACCTGAAAGAATGCGATTAATAATTTGTTGAGAAACCCCTGTACGGCGTGCCAGCTCATTTTCACTAATCATTTCATTATGAAGCAAATTTTTTAGATTTAGACCAAGATTTTTCATGCGTTTATAGATCTATTGTTAATTTTTCAAAGTATGTGGCAACAGAAAAGCATTTACGTTGATTGACATTAACACTCTAGGGTGTTAAATTGCAGTCTAACAATTTAGAGTGTAGCATTTATATCGATTGATTTGTAATAAAAAAATAAGTGGTAGCTGGAAGTTATTGTTTGGCGACGAGAAACTTCCAGCAAATAAGCAATGAATGCCTGAGTCAACTATAGCATACATATGTTGTTGAAATGAAGTCATGCAATTCATTGTTTCTGATAGTTGGAGCGATGATGTCTTATATAAATAATGGAATTTTAAAAGATCCAAACAATTATAAAAGTACACCTTGGGGTGGTATTCAGACCGAGATTTGGTATTTTTTAACTCAAAAATTTCTAAATATTCGAATATCCAAATTGCTCATATTTGGATTTCATGAATCACATCCAATTTTTCTATAAAAAAATTTCAGGAAGAAGTAAACCCCAAACCCAGTAATAAATGGAATTTGAATGCTGGGTTTTTTAAAAACAAAGGAGTTAACTATGGAAAATAAACAGCGGGTCCTGGCTTATAGTATGGCTAAAGTGATTGAACCTCATTTACTGGAAGATATTTCTGGTGGGGCTAATTGGTGTCATCGTGAGACCGCGAAGCCGTCGGGGAATGATCGCCGTAATGTGGATGTGGTTCTAGATATTTCTATAGATTTTTAGATTAAAAAAAAGGAATGATTATGGAAAATACAAAACAGCGAGTCCTGGCTTATAGTAAAGCAAAACTTATTGGAACAGATACCTTATCTACGGTTTCGGGTGGTAAGCACGATACTGCTAGGGGAACTTTAAAAGCTTCGGCTGCTAATCAGTATAGTGGCGATGTTATTACTGATGCTTATTTGGATTGTCAGTAGTTCTGATAAGACAAATCCGCTGCACTATAAACAGGGAATGCAGCGGATTTGTCCTTCAATTTTGTTTTATTTGAATACCAATAACATTATTTTATTGCAAGGAAAAAACATGAAGTTTTTAATTCCAACGGAGCCGGATGATACGCATGCAATTTTGACTAAAATTGCATTGGAAAATATGGGGCATGATGTACGATTTTTATTTACTGCGGACCAGCCCACGAAACTAAAAAATTCTGTCTTAATTGACAACGATACTTATCAATGGCGAAGTACGGATAGGTATGATTCTGTGGTAGATAATGATTACGATGTGGTTTGGTGGCGTCGTGCTCGTAAGCCTTATTTGCCTAGAGATATAGCGCATCCCAGTGATTATAAATTTGTGGTTAGAGAAAATA
>CAZZGV010000140.1:0-5371 GCA_964654255.1 uncultured Legionella sp.
GAATAATGCCTTAATGACTGCTGAAGGGGATATTTTCAATGTTGGCAAGGAGCAAACTGATACCACACTGCCTCATTTAAGTGGTCCTGACCAACAACAAACAGATGTCTTACAAATTTATCAAAAATTGAGTAAGCTATTATCAATGTATGGTTTGCATGCTGCTTCGTTACAGTTGCGTGATAATCAAGCGTGGGAGCTTTCTTTGACAAATGGTATACAATTGCATTTAGGAAAGAGAGACTTGGAGAAGCGTCTACAGCGGTTTTGTAGGGCCTATCCGGTGGTTTTTGCAGATAAGCCAGAGCAACTATCTAGTGTTGATTTACGTTACGCACACGGTATGGCTGTTCAATGGAAAACAAAATGAGACAATAATGGCTAAAAAATCGGAAAAAAATATCATTGCTGGTCTAGATATTGGAACTTCTAAGGTCGTAGCCTTGATTGGTGAAGTGGCCGTAGATGGCTCTATTGAAATCATTGGCATAGGCCGGCATCCTTCGCGAGGCTTAAAGCGTGGGGTTGTTGTAGACATTGAAGCAACCGTTAATTCTATTCAGCGTGCAGTGCAAGAAGCCGAGCTGATGGCTGGCTGCGAGGTGCGTACGGTTTATACGGGTATTGCTGGTAGCCATATACGTAGTTTGAATTCTCATGGCATTGTCGCCATACGTGATCAAGAAGTTTCACAAGTTGATGTTGAACGTGTTATTGATGCAGCTAAAGCAGTTGTTATTCCTGCAGATCAAAAAATTCTTCATATTTTACCTCAAGAATTTATTATTGATAACCAAGGAAGTATTCGAGAGCCAGTTGGTATGGCTGGCGTTCGCTTAGAAGCACGAGTTCATATTGTAACCGGTGCTGTGAGCGCTGCCCAAAATATTGCTAAATGTGTGCGTCGTTGTGGCTTGGAAGTTAGCGATATTATTCTTGAACAATTAGCGTCAAGTCACGCTGTACTAACAGATGATGAAAAAGAATTGGGTGTTTGTCTGATCGACATTGGTGGTGGAACAACAGATATTGCTATTTTTTCTGAAGGTGCCATACAGTATACCTCTGTTATTCCTATTGCCGGTGATCAAGTTACCAATGACATTGCTATGGCTTTACGCACGCCAACAAAATCTGCTGAGGCGATTAAGCTTAACTATGGTTGTGCTATGTCAGAGTTGGCTAATGTTAATCAAATGATCGATGTGTTAAGTGTTAATGAAAGACCAGGTCGTAAAATTTCTGCTAGAGCTCTTTCGGATGTGGTTTCAGCTCGCTATGAAGAGTTATTTACGTTGGTTAAAAATGAATTGAGACGAAGTGGCTTTGAAGACTTAATTGCGGCTGGAATAGTATTGACAGGTGGAGCATCAAATGTGAATGGTGCAATTGAGCTGGCAGAAATGTGTTTTGAAATGCCTGTTCGACATGGTTGTGCTCTGCAAATTTCGGGTTTGGCGGACGCTACGACAAATCCTTCTTTAGCTACAAGTGTAGGGTTATTATTGCATGGCTTTCAACAACAATACGAAGGTGGTTATAATGTACCAGTGTTGAACGATAGTACGAATGGCATGTGGCTACGAATGAAAAAATGGTTTCATGGCAATTTTTGATTTTAAAGTGAATCGCCTGGTGAGAAGCGCTAATTGACGAGAGGTATACAATGTTCGAATTAATAGAAGGCCAACAAGATAATGCCGTTATCAAAGTTGTTGGTGTCGGTGGTGGCGGCGGTAATGCTGTAGAGCACATGGAAAACATCGATGGTGTCGTCCGCATTTGTGCAAATACAGATGCTCAGGCACTTAAAAATTCCAATGCTGAGATACTGATTCAATTAGGCGAGGAGTTGACTAAAGGCCTTGGGGCAGGGGCAAATCCACAGGTAGGTCGTGAAGCTGCTGAAGAAGATCGTGAGCGCATTAAAGAGGTGTTGCAAGGCGCAGATATGGTTTTTATAACCGCAGGTATGGGTGGTGGTACTGGAACTGGCGCGGCTCCTGTTTTTGCTGAGGTAGCTAAAGAGCTAGGTATTCTTACTGTTGCGGTTGTGACCAAGCCTTTTTCTTTTGAGGGCAAGCAGCGCGCAATAGCTGCAGATGAGGGTATTCGTCGTTTAGCAGAACATGTTGATTCACTTATCACGATCCCTAATAATAAATTACTAAGTGTTTTAGGCAAAAATATTACATTACTGAATGCGTTTAAAGCTGCAAACAACGTGTTATTGGGCGCAGTTAAAGGTATTTCTGATTTAATTACCCGCCCAGGTCTGATTAACGTCGATTTTGCCGACGTGCGCACTGTGATGTCTGAAATGGGGATGGCAATGATGGGCACAGGCACTGCTAAGGGTGAAGAGCGTGCACGTCAGGCAGCAGAAGCAGCGATAGCATCTCCTTTACTGGAAGATATTAATTTTTCAGGCGCGCGCGGTATTCTAGTTAATATTACAGCTGGAATAGACATGTCGATTGGTGAATTTGAGGAAGTGGGGGATGTTGTTAAAGAATTTATTTCTGATGATGCAACCGTGGTTGTAGGAACAGTGATTGATCCAGAAATGACAGAAGAAATGCGTGTTACCGTCATTGTTACAGGGCTTGGTGATGCTAGGCAACGAGGCCAACAGCAGCAATCTTCTGTGGGTAAAGGCCGATTGGTAGAGTCACGGCGTGGAGATGGTTCACTTGATTATCAACAATTGGAGCGTCCAGCGGTGATTCGTAAGCAAGCTGCAGCACCAGCTTCATCTGCACCTGTAGCAAAGCAGGGTAGTGAGCCAGCTGTTCCGGATGTTGATTATTTAGATATACCCGCTTTCTTACGTAGACAGGAAGAGGCATAATTTAAATCAAAACGGCCTAAGGGCCGTTTTTGCTTTAAAGAGAACACGCGTTTTACAACGTTTTTTCTGGATGTGCTATAAATAAATTAGACTTATCAATAAATTATTGATAAGATTCGCAAAAGCCGCATATGCTAAATTAAGGGGTAGCTAAAGGTGAATGCTGAATGATAAAACAACGAACTCCTAAAAAAGTAATTCAGGCAACAGGCATAGGCGTGCATTCTGGCGACACCGTACTTCTGACGCTACGTCCAGCACCTATTAATACAGGTATCATCTTTAGGCGTACCGATCTTTCTCCAGTTGTTGAAATTCCTGCATCGTATGAATATGTCAGCGACACTATGTTGTGCACGTCTTTGCAGCATCAGGGTGCCAAGGTTGCAACAGTAGAGCATCTTTTATCTGCACTAGCTGGCTTAGGTATTGATAACGCTTATGTTGATGTTAATGCGCCTGAAATTCCAATTATGGATGGTAGTGCTGCTCCGTTTGTTTTTTTAATACAATCAGCAGGCATTCGAGAGCAAAGTGCAGCAAAGCGATTTATCCGTATATTGAAACCTGTTCGTATTGAAGAAAATGGTAAATATGTGCAATTTCTTCCGCACAATGGTTATAAAATATCATTCACAATTGAGTTTGATCACCCCGTATTTAATGAGAAACCCCAAACAGTAAATTTCGATTTCTCTTCCACATCTTATGTGAAGGAAGTCTGTCGTGCGAGAACTTTTGGCTTTTTATCTGATTATGAAAAACTAAGGGAGTCTGATTTAGCAAAAGGTGGCAGTTTAGATAATGCTGTTGTTGTTGATAATTACCGAGTGTTAAATGAAGACGGTCTTCGTTTTGAAGATGAGTTTGTAAAACATAAAGTGTTAGATGCAATTGGTGATCTTTATCTATTAGGTTCAAGTTTAATTGGTGCTTTTGAAGGCTATAAGTCAGGTCACGAGCTCAACAATAAACTGCTTCGAGCATTAATAGCTCAGCAAGATGCTTGGGAATATACGTACTTTGATGTTGAAAATTATCAACATGTAATGCATTCAGATTTATCGTTAGTCGAAGCATAAAATTACATAACTAAAATATAGAAAACACAACATTGTTTAGGTTAGTTTTTGGTACGACCAAGATGAGCAAGTGCTTGCTTTAAGGGTTCGTAGTTGCACTGATCTCCACAAGCAGTAATTATGTCGCGAGCCTGAGTGGATAGTGATGTAAAATTCTTAGGTTTTACCACAGGTGTTGTCGTTTTCAACGTTGTGATATTTATTTTTATCGAGCTAAGTTGGTAGATCCCCGCTTCTTTTCGTAACGCATCACGTAAATTTGGTAGACTATAACGTAATTCTGAGGCCCATACTGCGTCATTAACAATGATAACAAGGCACCCGTTGGTAAAACTTCCAACATGACAGTGTTTTTGTAAAGAGGAAGGAAGATAGGTGTAAATTTTAGAATTTAACTCTTCTAATTGTATGGCTCGTTTGCAAATTTCAGTGAGTCGCGGGTTTAAGCATTGAGTAAGACGTCGCATAAGTTGCTCTCACATGATGGAAATTAGCTATGGGATTTTCTTGATATATTCCCGGGTTTGGTCTTGATTAGATTCCTCTAAGCCTTTTAGTTTTTCTATTTCTGTCTTTAAATGCTCGTTAGCTGTCGTTGTATCAGATATTCCCCAGTTATTCAAGCTGGCAATAAGCGTAACATCAGGGGTAGTGCATGTTTCATAAATGTTCTCAATATCTTTAAAAATCTTGTACAGCTGCTCAAGCGTCTTTATTGCGTTTGAATTTTTTTGATATAAAGCGGAGCATGCATAAATATCAGCTATCATAAATAACACTGCTATTTTTAAATTGTTATCTGTATTAGGGTGTTTGCTAACTGCCATTGTTATACATAGCATATTAGTTATCTCATGAGTTACGAGCTTCTTTTTTATGATGTCTGCTGTAGAATTAGCGTCTCGTAGTTCTTGAACCCTCTTCTTGATTTTGAGTAGCTGTTTTTTTTGTTCACTTGATGGCTCTGGTGATTTAAAAAATTTTTTTTTATACATAGCGGTGTTACGCCAAAATAAAAGCAGATTGTTGCTATTGTAGTGTATTTAGATTCATTTTTCCACTTACATACCCAAATTTGAAATCAAAATATCGTTAATATTTTCTTAATATTTGCACTTTATAATCAAAAATAACACATTTTTATATAGATTATGTATGTAGAGGTGAGATATGAAGTCAATACAGATTTTTAGATTATTGGAGGCAGCGGAAAAAAATTATCAGCGCAAAAATAAGAACTGGTATATTTTGCATGACGACACGAAAAGGAGTGCTTGCGCGATTATGTTAAGGCACTCTCTTGATGAGACTGCTTGTAATGAAGTTAGTAAAAAAGTTATTAATGACGATGCGTTGGGGTGTTATTCAGAGGAAAATTTACGAAAATTTATTCAATCTATTTTACCTGTTCCTGTGCGTGTTGAATATCTTACGGTAA
>CAZZGV010000141.1:0-652 GCA_964654255.1 uncultured Legionella sp.
TTGATAAAGTATTTCCGCGCGATGATCAAGAAAGTATCAATATTGAGTCGATACCAAAATTGGTCACGGATCCACTCCGAAATTATCTGAATACGTTACCTGGTTATAATAAAGAGAAGAAAGGAAAACAGGTCTCTCAGGTACTAGAACAACATGGGTTTATTACGATGCAGTTGGTGCGTGCTTTTTCTTCATTAGCTGATACGTATGGCCATATCGTTCGAACCAATTTAGCTGAGGTTGATTTTAAAGACGTTGTATTGAACCGGCGTATTTTAGTAGTATTGCTGCCTGCTTTAGAAAAATCACCAGATGAGTTATCTAACCTAGGTAAAATTATCGTTTCATCTTTAAAGGCGATGATGGCAGCAGGTCTTGGTGAAGAGGTGGAAGGGGAATATAGGGACGTAATTGAGCGTAAGCCTACTACTGCTCCAACGCCTTATATGTGTATTCTGGATGAGTACGGTTATTATGCCGTGCAAGGTTTTGCTGTTGTGCCGGCTCAGGCGCGCTCGTTGGGGTTCTCGACTATTTTTGCTGGTCAAGATTTACCTGCATTTCAAAAAGCATCAAAAGAAGAGGCCGCGTCCATCGGCGCTAATACAAACATCAAAATTTGTATGAAGCTTGAAGATCCTACCGAGACCTG
>CAZZGV010000141.1:662-5334 GCA_964654255.1 uncultured Legionella sp.
AGATACCAGTATTTCTAACAGTTATATGGATACAAAAAGTTCCTCATTCGAAAGACGTGCTCGCATTGATCTGTTGGATTTGAAAGAGCAGACAGAAGGTGAAGCGCATATTTTTTTCCGCTCAAAAATTGTTCGAGCTCGGATGTTTTATGCAAATCCAAAACCGGTTAAAAAACTCAAATTAAATCAATTTTTAAAAGTTGGCGCGCCACCTGATGAATACTTGGTTAAATTGCAAAAACAATTGGTTGGTTTTCAGCGCGTTCTTGCAAGTAACGACCTTAGCATAACCAAACAAGTAACAGGTGATGAAATTACGTTGATTACAGATTCATGGCGAAGCTCTACGATCACCGAACCTATAGAGCGTGGCGTTGCTGCTTTGTTGGCATTTCATCGTCATAATGAGCCAGAAGAAGTTGAAGAGCTTATTGAGAACGTTGAATTTGGTAATTTGACGATTTTTACTAAATTAAATTATCCTGTGGGTTCTCCACCAATACTTGTTAAAGATATTGAGCGATTCTCAGAGCCATTATTGCCGATTAATGAAACGCGAAACTATATGATGACCATTGAGCGTTTAAGTGGCGAGAAAGATAAATTAGCAGGAAATATTGCCAATGAATTAATAAAAGATTTTCAGCTGGCAACCAGTTATCCTCCTTTGGAGCGTGATGTTATTAGTGCTGAAGACCTGACTGGTATTGTAAAAATGCTTTCTGAAAAAATTATCATAGAGCGGGAAAAAGCCAAAACTGAAGCTACTTAGAGCGATGTTCGCGTGCAGGGTAAATCGTCGTCAATATGTTTGCTGGCCTTCTGTGGAGTGTAATGCTCGTTTACATCAAATGATACTTATCTTTAAATAAGCCAGTTATCTACTTAAATACATTTTTTTTGTCATACAGCTTGTAACGCAATGATTTGTATGTTTTTATTTCTTTTAGGATAAGCAGTATTTTACATTGAGGAATTTGGATTGAGACGATTGCGTGTTGGCTCTTTTAGCAAGACAACATGGTTAGCAGCCTTGATAGTCCTGTTGGTGTTAAGTGGATGCCATAAGCGTTATTATTCAATAGCGGAGCCTTCTACATTGCCGTACAAAGTGTCTAGTGCAAAAGATCGCGTTATTATTAATAAGCAAACAAGTTTTAATAAAAGAGGTGTTCGCGTCATTACGTTGGGGCAAGATTATTTGATATCTATCCCATCATCTGCTTTATTTGCAAATGAGTCACCCCAAATTAAATGGTCCTCATATGCGTTACTTAACGCTGTTGCGTGTTATTTAAAAGAATTTCGCAAAATTGCTATTAATGTCACGGCATTTAGTAGTAAGTGTGTATCCGCTAAACGAGATCGCGCATTAACATTAGCTAGAGCTAGGGCAGTTGCGGATTATCTTTGGTCGCAAGGTGTTGATAGTCGTTTTATCTTTACACAAGGCTTGGGTAGTGATAAACCTATAGGTGTCTTTACACAAAGCGGTGATCAATCACCAAATTCGAGAGTTGAGATTACCTTCCGAGATGCGGTTGCGTAGAATAGGAGCTTCTAAATGAGTCGAGAGACTTGGAATCTAATCAAGCAATCGAAACGATTTTATATCAATACATTTCGTAGAGCTGGAAGCGCACTTTTTGTATCTGTTATCATTAACATGATGTTGGGTTTTGCTGTATATTATACTTATTTCAACCGGCCTGAGCATGAGTTTTATGCCACCAGTGGAGAGTTAGCACCTGTGATGCTTACGCCAATGGACTCTCCGAATTATACGTCAGTTGCGCTGCTTGCTGCTGATCCAGACGAAGAAACTGTCATTAAGGTTATACCGCAATAACTGAGGATATTATGGCTGAAGACGCATTGACTGCTGTTGTATTAAGGAACAATTTTTATCGCGATGGTCAACGTAAGCTGATCCTTGTTTTGCTGGTGTCGATGATTGCTAATGTTGTATTGGGCTCTATGCTGGTTTACATCATTACCCATCCTCCTGCGCCTAAATATTTTGCTACCAGTATTAGTGGCAGAATTACCCCATTATTTGCATTGAATGAACCTAATCAATCAGATTCAGCTGTATTGCAATGGGCAAATCAAGCCGCAATCGCGGCCTTTACTTATAATTTTGTTAATTACCGTACCGAATTGCAGGCATCTTCCGGATTCTTTACAGCCGATGGGTGGGACCAATTTCTTTCGGCGTTGCAACAATCAAACAACCTTGATGCAGTGAAAGCTAAAAAACTAATTGTATCTGCAGTAGCAACAAGAGCACCAATTATACTGCAAAAAGGCATATTAAACGGAAGCTATGCTTGGCGAGTACAAATGCCGATACTTGTAACATATCAAAGTGCTAGTGAATTTTCCCAACAAAATAACGTGGTGACTATGCTTATTACCCGTGTTCCTACACTTGATTCACCGCGAGGAATTGGAATATCTCAATTTGTTGTTGGACCAGCTAGCGGCGGGGTAACATAATGAAAATCAATAAGACTAGATTTTCATCATGTATTGCATTTTTAGCAGGTTTTTTTGCGCCTATAATTTATAGTGCTAGCTCTGCTCCACCACCACAGGCTAATTCTGCGCAGCAAGCACTGGAGCAGTTGCGTATGCTACAGCACCGCTTAGCGCCCAATGCACCTGTTAGTGATGCTGCGGCGGCAGGTGAAAAAGATAAAGCTAAAAATCCTGCTCAGCAATCGGCCTCGGCTGCCCCCAAAAATAACAGCTCTACAGTTGCTTCATCATCAGCGCCTGTGTCTGAAGATGGGTTGGCGTTGACGTCATCTGATAATGACACTGTTGATAAAATGGCGTTTGAAGGTGTGGCGCAGCAAATGTTTCCTTTAAGCCCAGAGGAGATTATCCGACTCAAGCAACTTTATCATACCACTGAATATGCAGAAGCGGCGCCGGCTGGAACACCTCCAAAGCCGACGGCCACCTCACAATTTGTCAATTTATCACCTGGCTCTACACCACCTGTGATTCGCTTATCGCAAGGTTTTGTATCTTCATTGGTATTTCTTGATTCAACAGGTGCTCCATGGCCGATTAGTGCATATGATTTGGGTGATCCCTCAGCGTTTAGTATTCAATGGGATAAAACAAGTAATACGTTGATGATACAAGCTAGTAAGTTGTATAACTACGGTAATTTGGCGGTTAGATTGCGAGGATTAAATACTCCTGTCATGCTTACATTAATTCCCGGTCAAAAAGCAGTTGATTATCGGGTGGATTTGCGTGTGCAAGGGTATGGGCCTAATGCTAAAAGCATGCCCATGGAAGAAGGCATCCCCCCTGCTGCAAGTGATATTTTACTTCATGTTTTAGATGGTGTACCTCCTGATGGGAGTTCGCGATTGGTTGTTAGTGGTGGCGATGCCCGTGCGTGGTTATTGAATGACAAAATGTTTATAAGAACAAGTCTTACCATTTTATCCCCTGGTTGGCTTGGAAGTATGACAAGTGCGGATGGTACGCATGCGTATGAGATGCAAAAATCGCCAGTATTACTGGTTTCCTGGCATGGTAAAGTCATGCAGCTTAAGGTAGAAGGGTTATAACGAAATGGCCGGCAAAAAAGAGAATATCAAAGCGCTGTTTTCAAATACTCGATCTAGGGTAATTATTATATTTACTGTGGCCTTGTTGCTCATAGCTGTGATCGTTGGTGTTATAAAATTAACCACATCATTTAGCTCGCCGACAGCACTTTCATCGGCAAATTTAGCAGATGCCCCATCAGGACTGCAATCTATCCCAGGATCGATGGATCAAACGGAACAATATGCTTCGTTGCAGCAAGCTCAAAATATTGCGCAGGCCAAACAAGCAGCTACAACAGGTGGTAGTGCAATTCCCACTATTATCCGTACACAGGCCTTTGGTGACGGTGTTGAGGCTATAGGGCCTCAGCAAGGACAAGGTGGAGTGGGGTTCGAGACTCTAGCTCGCGAAGACAGCACAGGTGGTCAACAAAGTTTGTGGATTCAATCATTAAAAGATAGTAACTGTAGCAAGGTAACGGTTAATAGCGTTGTGAATCAAGGTGCTGTGATATCTGATCTTAAAGGTGTATGCTCATGTGTTCAATTAAAAGACAATGGCTATAAGCTATCTGATTTAAAACCCGTTTGTTCTTGCAAGGAGCTTAAAGCGTCTGGTTTTAACGCTCGTCAAATGAAAGACGCGGGATCTACCGCGGGGCAATTGAGGTTGTGTGGCTTTGATGCGTGTGAATTACGAGCTGCTGGTTATACAGCGCAAGACATGAAAGATGGTGGTTACTCGGATGGTGAGCTAAAAGGTGCTGGATATCCTGATAATGAAATTAGCCGTGCTGGTGGTCTCCCGGATGGGATTACGTTTGACGATATAAATAAAGCGGGCTGTCAGCCAGACGCATTAGCGCGTTTACGAACCGCAGGAGTAAGTGCTTCGGCAATTCGTCAGGCAAGTGGTTGTAGTGTTGCTCAATTAAAAGCAGCTGGATATAGTGCTCAGGATTTAAAAAACGCAGGTTTTAGTGCTGCTGATTTGCTAAAGTCAGGCTTTCTCCCCGCTGATTTTAAACAAGCAGGTTTTGGCGCAAGAGACTTATTAGATGCAGGTCTTACCCCAGCTGACTTAGCTGCTGCAGGTT
>CAZZGV010000142.1:0-5326 GCA_964654255.1 uncultured Legionella sp.
CACTTCCAGACCAGCAATACGACCAGCATCTTTAGTTGCTTGACGTTGTGAATCATTGAAATAAGCGGGCACTGTAATTACAGCTTCTTTTACTTCTTCACCAAGGTAATCTTCTGCTGTTTTTTTCATTTTACGTAAAACTTCAGCCGAAATTTGTGGGGGTGCTTTATCTTCATTATTAACACGTACCCAAGCATCTCCATTTTCTGCTTTAATAATTTTGTAAGGCACCATTTTAATGTCTTTCTGGACAACATCATCTTCAAAACGACGACCAATCAAACGTTTAATCGCAAATAACGTATTATCTGGATTTGTCACTGCTTGACGTTTAGCAGCCTGCCCCACCAACACTTCACCATCATTCGTGTACGCAACAATAGAAGGCGTTGTACGATGGCCTTCGCTATTTTCAATAACACGAGGTTTGTCACCTTCCATCACAGCAACGCAAGAGTTTGTAGTACCTAAGTCAATGCCGATCATTTTTGCCATTTTTTCTTGCTCCAATTCAGTTTTATTCTGCAATAATCTTTATATGGGGGTTTAAATCATAATTTCAAGGGTTCTTAGCCACAATTACTCGAGCAGGTCGAATAACGCGGTCATTCAACTTGTAACCTTTTTGAAAAACAACCAAAACAGTATTCGTTGGAACGTCCGTTGAAGCTTGCATAGACATCGCTTCATGCTCTTGTGGATCAAAAACTGCACCTTGCGGGTCTAACTGCTGTACGTCATGTTTTTCAAGCACACCTAAAAATAATTTCATGGTCAACTCAAGACCTTCATGCATTGCTTTGTCACCCTTGTTATCAGCAAGACGCAAAGCTTCCTCAAGACTATCCATTATCGGTAAGAGTGAATTAATAAATTTTTCCAAACCAAAACGATGTGCATTTGCAACATCCCGCTCAGCGCGACGACGAACATTATCTAACTCAGCCATTGCACGCACGGCTTTTTCCCAATTTTCATGGGCTTGTTGTTCAGCCAGGGTTAGTTTTTCTTCAAGCTCAGCATAGGAGAAATGCTCTAACGAGTTGGCATCTGTATCTGACTGCTCATCATCTTGTGCAATTCCAACCTCATTTTGCAACTCATCCTGTTCTACATGATCGTCTTTAAATTTTTTCCAATCTTTTTTTATCTTTTCACTCATAAGGGGCTCCTAACTATCTGTCTTTGCTATATGGGGATGAGTCTTTAAAAATCAAGTCGTTCCTCAAAAATATAGGTACAAACGTATCTAAAATATCACTGTTGGCTTGGGTACAGGATCATTGTGGTATACAATGTAACATTTATCCAATACGAAATTAGTGTTTTTATGAACAAATGGTCACCTACATCCTGGTCAGAATGCTCCTATGAGCAAGCCGCTCTTTACCCGGATGAAGAACAATTAGCCCGTGTGGTTGAGCAATTAAGTCAACTACCTCCACTCGTAACCAGCGGGGAAATTAGACATCTAAAATCTGCCATTGCAAAAGCTGGTCGCGGTGAAGCCTTTATTTTACAAGGTGGCGATTGTGCTGAGTCATTCAATGACTGCCGGCCAGATATCATCACTAATAAATTAAAAATATTATTACAAATGAGCTTGGTGCTGCTACATGGCATGCGAAAGCCCATTATACGTATAGGTCGAATCGCCGGCCAATATGCAAAGCCACGATCATCTGATAATGAAACAATTAATGGCGTTACCCTTCCAAGTTACCGAGGTGATCTAGTCAACTTACCAGAGTTTACAGCCGCATCTCGAATACCTAATCCAAAACTACTCTTACAAGGCTATAGTTGTGCAGCCATAACCCTTAATTATATCCGTGCGCTACTCGATGGTGGTTTTGCTGACTTGCATCATCCGCATCGATGGGATCTGCGTTTTATGGAGCATTCGGAACAAGCTGACGAATACCACGATATTGTACGATCGATTGCCGATTCCTTAGATTTTCTTGAATCTATTGATGGACTACGTAACAGCAATCTCAGTAAGGTCGATTTTTTTACATCACATGAAGCCTTGCATCTGCATTATGAACAAGCATTAACACGCCATGTGCCTAATGAAGGTTGGTATAATTTATCCACACACTTACCATGGATAGGCATGCGAACCGCTAAAACCAACAGTGCTCATCTTGAGTTCCTGCGTGGAATACAAAACCCTGTAGGCATAAAAATAGGGCCAAGTGCTACATCAGAATGGCTGCAAGAAGTCTTAAAGATTATCAATCCGCATCGTGAAGAAGGCCGCGTATTGCTCATTAGCCGTTTGGGAGCAAAGGATATTACTACATTGCTGCCACCACTGATTGATGCTGTAAAAAGCACTAAAATTCCTGTTACATGGTCATGCGATCCCATGCATGGTAATACCGAAACAACAGAGGATGGCATTAAAACACGTCATTTTAATAATGTGTTAAGTGAGTTGCTGCAAGCACTAAGCATCCATCGAGAAATGGATAGCTACTTAGGTGGCGTGCACTTTGAGCTTACCGGCGACAATGTGACAGAATGCATTGGCGGAGCACGTGGTTTAACGGCAAATGATTTAAAAAATGCTTATCATAGTTTAGTTGATCCACGCCTAAATTATGAGCAATCTTTAGAAATGGCTATTCAGCTCAGTCGTCAATTTAAACCCATTAAGCTTGATTAACGTTACTTTGTGCTGAGATGCTCTCAGCACAAATAGCACCCTGGAACCTATAAATACTCACGTAAATACAACGGTATCCGTTGGTCTAACCAATAAACCGGAACACCTG
The DNA here is from genome assembly GCA_964654255.1 of uncultured Legionella sp. Classification (GTDB taxonomy): domain Bacteria; phylum Pseudomonadota; class Gammaproteobacteria; order Legionellales; family Legionellaceae; genus CAZYME01. Next base: position 2,784 of record CAZZGV010000142.1, read on the forward strand.
GCATATGGCCTGCGATAAAACCAACATGCCCCCCTCCGCGGCTTATCTCTAACGTTATATCTTTGGATAACTGTGCCTCTTTAGGCACAATCTCTGGGATCATAAAGGGATCATCTAATGCATGAATAATTAATGTAGGCGTTGCGATATCCACTAAATATTGTATTGAACTGGATTTACGATAATACGCGTGCACATGTTGAAACCCGTGTAAAGGAGCGGTCACGTTCTCATCAAATGTCCAAAAGCATTGCAAAGCATCAAGGTTATGGCAAGCCGGTGGCAAGCTGTCTGGGTGCTTTTCTAATTTCCGTTTAAACACACCACGCAACCGCTCCAACAAATGTGTTTGGTATACGCGTGAAAATCCTTGATTTACCCGATCAGCCACCACCCCTAAACTGAATGGAACGGATACGGCAACAGCTGCCTCTACTAAAGATTGAGCACCTTGTTCACCCAACCATTTTAGTAATACATTACCACCCAACGAGATTCCCACCACCGCTTTTTTGGTCTGAGGCTCGCGCTGTTTTAAGGCCCGCAGCAAAACATCAAGATCAGCAGTATCTCCAGAATGATAGGCTTTTGGCAAACGATTGGGCTCATGACTTGCGCCACGAAAGTGCATTAATACACCACGCCAACCACATTGGTTAAAAGCAGTTAATAATCCAGCTACATATTTAGAGTTAACATTACCACCCAAACCATGCAAAAAAATAACAAGAGGCGAATCATCTGTCAAACCATTCACTGCCCACGATAAATCAACAAAATCACCATCAGGCAATTCAAAACGCTCGTTCTTATCAATCGGTGCCTTTAGATGACGCGTCAAAACGGGGTATAACGTTTGCGCGTGAGGATTAGAAAGCCACCATGCAGGCTTAAATAAGCTATCTGCTATCATCATTCTCACTATGGTAATCAGGACTAAATTTATGAATAGCATCCACCATAACAGCTACATGCTCAGGGGGAACATCCGGTGTAATACCATGGCCAAGATTAAATATATGGCCTGAACCATGACCATAAGAAGCCAACACCTGTTGAACTTGCTCGCCAATACAATGAGGGGTTGTTAATAATACTGTTGGATCAAGATTCCCCTGCAATGCTACTTGGTGCCCCACTTGCGCTCGCGCCGCAGCAAGATCGCATGTCCAATCGACACTAAGTGCATCACACCCTGTATTTGCTAATTGCGTTAACCACTGCCCTCCTCCTTTGGTAAATAAAATAATAGGGATATCTGGATATAAGGCTTTAATTTTTTGTACTATGAATTGCATGTAGCTTAAAGAAAATTGCTGGTAGTTTTTAGGACTGAGTATGCCGCCCCAAGTGTCGAATATCATTAAGGCATTAACGCCAGCCTTAACTTGCTCTATTAAATAATCCACCACAGTCATTGCTAACTTATTTAACAATTGATGAGCCGCTTGGCTTTCTGTGTAAATCAAATTTAAAATCCGTTTAAACTCTCTACTGCTTTTGCCTTCCACCATATAACAGGCTAAGGTCCAGGGACTACCAGAGAAGCCTATCAACGGTAGGTGAGCAGGCATTTCCTGGCGAATTAAGCGCGCGGCATCAGAAACATATCCCAGGGTTTCAGGGATAGAAGGAATCTCCAACTGATGAATGGCTTGGATATCGCGGATAGGATGTTGAAAGCAAGGCCCTTCACCTTCAACAAAATACAATCCTAAGCCCATAGCATCAGGTATGGTTAGAATATCTGAAAAGAGTATGGCGGCATCCAAAGGAAAACGACGCAAGGGTTGCAATGTTACTTCACATGCCAGCTCAGGATTTTTGCATAGGCTTAAAAAATCACCGGCTTGAGCTCTGGTTTTTTTGTATTCAGGTAAATAACGCCCTGCCTGGCGCATAATCCAAACAGGGGTTCGCTCAACAGGCTCATGTCTTAGAGCCCTTAGAAATAAAGATTGGCTTATATCATTCATCATAAAATCCAACATCGTAAAAATGAGCTAATGGTAGCATGATAAGCCGTATTACCAAAATCAGCCTAGGAAGGCTCATTAGCTGCAACATGTTCTTCTTCTAAAGCTGCTCTTTTCGCTTTCTGAGAAAACATTCCGCACTGCAAGCGTGCGAGTTGATATTGTTCACTCACTTCTTTTTGTAAGGAAGTAGGCATCATTTGCACTGCACCATAAACTTTGACCATACCTGATGATTTTTTATCTGCTGGGTAGTTTAATACCGTCCATATGGATTCATCCAAATGACGTACAAATTCATCCACAAAACCTTTTTTCAATACATGAACATAGGTCAGACACATGTGAAACCCATCAGGATTCTGCAAGCAATTTAATTTCCAGCCCCTCGCCTCCATTTCTTGAGCTATGAAATAAGGATTTAAAGTCTGGCTTTTAAAACCCAGAACAGACCATTGAGGATTGCCAACTATAGAAATGTGTTTTGGATAGTATTCTGATGTCATTACTTTAGCTTGTAATTCATTTCTTAACGCCACTATAGACGAAGCCATTTTTTGAAAGCTA
>CAZZGV010000143.1:0-5306 GCA_964654255.1 uncultured Legionella sp.
GGGGTTAATCCTTGTTTTTAGAGTCAATGCCGGTTATGACCGATGGTGGGAAGCAAGAAAATTGTGGGGCAACGTTGTAAATCAAAGCAGAAACTTAGCTATTATTCTAGTTAATTATACTCACCAAGACACACAGGATTGGAAAATTAAAATCACCAATATGATTTCAGCCCTACCCTATCTTATGAAAGACAATTTAAGAGAGAAAACCAATTTAGAATACCTTTCTCATCTTCTTGATGTAAAAAATAATCAGCGATTGAATAAGTCAAACCATCGCCCATTAACATTAGCCTCCATGATTGCACAAGAACTGCAAATTGCACGAAATCATTACGGCCTTGATTCCTTTGCATTTCTTCATGCACAAGAACAGCTAGAACACCTTATTGATGCACAAGGTGCCTGTGAGCGAATTCTCAAAACACCAATGCCCTTTGTTATGGCTGTAAAATCAAGACGCTTTATTTTATTTTTTTTATTGATGCTTCCGTTTGCCTTAGCAAACGTTTCTTTATTTCTTAGTCCATTAATTGCTGGCATAGTCTCTTATGCAATTTTTTCTCTTGATCAGATTGGTGTGGAACTACAAAATCCATTTTTAGAAACAAATTTAAGCCATCTAACATTAGACAATATTTGTAATACCATTAATAACAACATTAAAGAAATTCGAAACAATAACCTCAGCACATTATAAAATAAATTTAACTCATTACTCCATATCCATCGTTGCAAACACTCGCAACGATGGCATTTTTAAACAATTAAATGACGATAATGCCTGCTCTACAAAGAACAACCTACAAAAGGGTGCTGATGCTCTTGAGGCTGTGGAGCTAAAATTTTATTTAAAATGCATGTAGTAAGACGCCCTATTATTGCTTCTCTTTGCTCTTTATCAGCAATAGTTGATAAAGAAGACATAATAGACAAAAGAATTATTTTACCATCTTTGAGCTCAATACATGCTAAATCATTTAGTGTGCCACCCATGCCAGCATTGTTACTACCTATAGCTGTAATCAAGGTGCCATAATTATAATAAGCACTATTGAAAATAAGCGCTTGACCTGTTTGACAGCGTTTTATTTTAGCAAATACAAATTCTGACGCCTTAGACATCCATTCTAAGTTCTTTGGTGGATTAACCAACAAATAGAGTAAATTTGTCATAAAATCTGGAGTAGACACACCCTGTTTTTTGCTAAGCATCATTTTTTCTGCGTCTTTTAAATCGTATGCATTTACTAGACGATTCAAATAAGCAATTTTGTCTTGAATATCAAAATCCTTACTATACGAATAGTAATTATCTAAAAATTCTTTGCAGTTATAACATACATTACATCCCTTAAGCTTTAAATCCTCTATAAGCTTATTAACCGCACCAGGACCACCTACAAGTTGAAAAAGCTTATCTATTGAAGTATTGTCACCATTTTCAAGCATCATTGTAAGCAAGCTTTCTACATTTTGCTCAGTTCTTTTTGGTTCTAATATAGAATAATATTGGTCTAACGGATTACATGCTGCCCCTGGGGAAAATTCCTCATCAGTAATTTCAACCACCTTTTCTAAAGAAAATAACTTTTTATCAAAAACGTTATATAAAACACAAAGTGCCAAAGCGATTTTAACTGCACCAACCATTAACATCGACTCATCGCTACGATACCCATCGCTAGCAATAACAGTTTTGTCTTTATTAAGTACCAAATAATGCATGCCTAGTTTAGCATCAGGGCCCAATTGATGCTCGAAATCAGCATATGACACATCCTTTAGCTGAAGACGTTGGGGAAATATTGAAAAACGCGTTGCTAAACTACAATTAATTCCCAATTTTTCTCTAGCAACTGCATCAAACTCTTCAACATTCGCAATGATTCTTATTCGTTTATGTGTATGTCCGCGGGCCGCTGTAATATAGAGAATGTTAGGCAACACAGGGACGAGCGCTTTCAGAAAAACGTCCCCACTTTTTTCTTCCAATGATTCCCAAAGCGCCCAAGCACACTCTTTGCCCATAATTGCTTCAAAATCACTTAACTTTATCTGAGCTTGAATGGTAAATTTTCTGATGGTCGGACAGTCCGGAGCTAAAACTTCATAACACAATGCTCCACCGACTATAGGATTCACCGCAATTGTATGACGAGATATTCGCGCTTGGGGAGACATTAAAACCAATTCATATTTTTTATTAGCCGCACTTGTTGATCTAAAAAACATGGTATCAGCATTGACCACCAACTCTTTTCTTTTTAACGGCGTAACTTTGGCTAACTTTAAAAAGCTGAAGATTTGCGGAGTAACAGCCCCTTTAAACATGTTCCGATGAGCTTTATTAACGTCATCAGAATTGGCAGGATGCTTTTCACACTCATATAAACAAAGCCAGTGGTGTGGTGTTTTCAACTCAAAACGAATATAGTCCGAGATAAACGATATTCGATAATTATCTGGGGCTATTTGTTGCTCGCCCTCTACCAACGCCAAAGGCTCACGAAAACTATTATTCGCGAAACCAGTATCGACTATCCACTTTTTCCCTTCTACTTCAACAACAAGAAGCACATGCCCCAATGGTATGTCGTCACGGTTAATTCCAGATAATTTTTCATCAGCTACATTTATTATTCTTACTAGATGTTTAACAACGTTATAGCCTAATAATGTTAAAGCCCACGCTAAAAGCTCTGTATTTTGGAAACAATACCCAGGACGCCCCTCCTCGACCATTTGTTTAAATACAGAATCAATATCTATAGCACAGGCATCTCTTTCTTCACGCGGCTTTAATCCTTGCTCAAAAAGATCGGTGTTTTGATAAGCAAATGCTTGAAGATGCGCTGCAACAATCTGCTTAAGCAAATCATGCGTTGGTGAGGGATTCTCCTTGCTTAGTGTTAATTTGATGACCGTTAGATACTCTTGAAGATTAGGCATAGTAGCTCAACACGTTTAGTTTATTAAGATAAATAATAAATCGTAAAATTTATTCCAAAAACAAATCCATTGATGATACTCTTTTATAGAATTTTCTAACATATATAAGGATATACATATGTGGCAAAGCATGCGAAACACCCTTGGCCCCCTTTTTCTCATGCTCATTTGCCCACCTTTTGTAATGCTAATGTGGTACACAAATACAGCACTTGAAGGTTCGCTAATGAGGCTGTTCGATTTAATAATACAAAAAGGCTTTTTTCAAACTATTTATACTATTTGGCAGCCTTATTTTTTTGGCTCATCGATAGCCTGGCAAATGATTGCATACTTTACAGGGGTTGAACTGGCCTTGATGCGCCTGCTCCCTGGCAAGGTCTGGGAAGGGCCAATATCTCCTAAAGGTAACATTCCTGTATATAAAGCCAATGGTCTTTTAGCGTTCATCACAACTATGTCATTATTTTGTATCGCGACATTTGGTTTAAAATTATTTTCAGCAAGTATTCTTTATGACAATTTAGGTGCCCTTTTCGGCGCGCTCAATATTTTCAGTCTTCTATTTTGTGGTTTTCTATATTTAAAAGGACGTTTTATACCTTCATCAACCGATGCAGGAACCACTAAAAATATATTGTTTGACTATTATTGGGGAACGGAACTTTATCCTCGACTCTTTGGCTTGCACATTAAAAAATTTATCACCTGCCGTTTTGGAATGATGAGCTGGGGATTATTTCTTATATCCTATTGCTCAAAACAAGTGGATTTAGGTGGATTATCTAACTCAATGCTTGTGTCAGTAATATTACAATTTTTATACATTGCTAAATTTTATGTTTGGGAAAATGGCTATCTTCGATCATTAGATATTATGCATGACCGTGCTGGTTTTTATATTTGCTGGGGATGCATGGTTTGGGTCCCATGCATTTACACCTCACCAAGTATGTATCTTGTCCTTCATCCAATACATTTAAGTATAGCTTGGGCAACCCTATTATTGCTGTTAGGTGGATTCTGTATAGCAATTAACTATCTCGCTGATAAACAACGACTAACAACGAGAAGCACTGGAGGTAATTGCAAAGTATGGGGAAAAAAACCAGTAACATTATTAGCTCGTTATAAAACCGAACAAGGCGAGGCAAAACAAACGCTATTGCTCGCATCAGGATGGTGGGGAATTGCGCGGCATTTTCATTATATTCCGGAACTTGCAGCGTCCTTTTTTTGGGCAGCACCGGCGCTTTTCACTCATTTTTCGCCTTATTTTTACGTATGTTTTTTAACAGTTCTACTTGTAGATCGCGCGTTTCGTGATGATAGACGCTGCGCTAAAAAATATGGGAAAGATTGGAGTAATTATTGTGAATTGGTTCCCTACAAAATTATCCCTTTTTTTATTTAACTAGGATGTAGCCCCCTTGACCTGCTCAGAGATATAGTCGTTAAAATTTTAAACGTTTCATGAACCTCAGGTAGGTTAAGCTTCTAACCTACCTATTACGGTACCTTTCTATTAAAAATCTAGTGAGGGCGGTTTTGAGAAAAAGCGCTATAAAGGCAAAGGTTTTACTTCACCACCATATTGCAAAGCTCGCTTTATTGTTTGACGTCCATACGTATAACGCGCAATAACGTTCGTTACAAATTGATTCATTAATGTTGGTAAAAAAGGCATCGGCCGTAACACATCTATGATTAATACAGCACGATAATCATCACTGGTGTTTTTTACTTCGTGAGGCCAGGAGTCATCAAATAATACAGCCTCACCTTCACGCCACGTATAAGGCTGATTATTTACAATAATTTGTGGTGGATTGTTTTTAGGAACATGTATTCCTAAATGATATCGCAAGTAACCAAGATAAGGTCCTTCATGTAACGGTATAGATTTTCCTGGCTCAAGAATAGAGAAAAATGCCTGCATTAAATTAGGAATACCGTCCAACAATGTACAGAGTGTTGGGCATAACGTGCGTGCTTCTTGTAATTGATAACCAAGAAGATACAACATGAAAACGTTCCAATTTTTTTCAGTGGTGTCTGATATAGCTGCCTCACCAGGATCAATATCATGATACCGAGGTAATTGAGGCGTATTTTTTAAAACATGTTCAAACTCAGCTTTGATGGCCGAAACCTGCTGTGTAATCGTATCTAATATTGGAAAAGTCTGTTCGATATCAAAAAAAGTTGGGCGTTTTTCATAACCTAGATAACGTCCGTAAAAATTATTCACTTTGTCTTTAAAATAATGATAATCCATTATAACCGCTCCTTCTAATTACCGTTTTTTAACGTGCTTCATCAAGCGTTTTCGACGTTGCAATTGGCGCGCATTT
>CAZZGV010000144.1:0-5292 GCA_964654255.1 uncultured Legionella sp.
AAATTTCGTGTGGTGAGCCCTTTATAATCATACCCATACATCCCCTCACCCCTCTGGGGAGAGGGTTAGCGTGAGGGGTTAAAAGTACAGTCCTCTTACCTTACAAGGTAACCTTCAATTATGAAATACAGTGACCTACGCGATTTTATCGCCCAGCTAGAAGAACACAATTTATTAAAACGCATTGACTACCCCGTTTCACCAAACCTCGAGATGACAATCGTCAGTGATAAAATATTACGTGCTGGCGGGCCTGCCCTGCTTTTCACCCACCCCAAAGATCACTCAATGCCAGTACTTACTAATTTATTTGGTACTGTACAACGAGTTGCATTGGGTATGGGCGAAGAAAATATCTCGGCCTTGCGTGAGGTTGGCAAATTATTAGCAGCGCTAAAAGAACCTGAACCACCTAAAGGATTCAAAGATATATTCAACAAATTACCGCTGGTAAAACAAGCCATCAACATGGCTCCCAAATATGTCAGCAATGCACTCTGCCAAACTCATGTTTGGGAGCACGATGACGTTGATCTGACCAAGTTACCTATACAAACATGCTGGCCGGAAGATGCCGCACCATTAATTACCTGGGGATTAGTAACCACGAAAGGTCCTCACCAACCACGTGAAAATATGGGGATTTATCGCCAACAGGTATTAAGCAAAAATAAACTCATTATGCGTTGGCTATCCCACCGCGGCGGTGCTCTTGATTACCAAGCGTTTCAACAAGAACATCCTGGCGAACGATTTCCCGTTGCCGTCACATTAGGCGCCGACCCAGCAACCATATTGGCAGCCGTAACACCTGTTCCAGACACCCTTTCCGAATACGCCTTTGCCGGCTTGCTCCGGGGTCAGCGCACACAACTTACTCGTTGTGTAGGTCTAGATTTACATGTGCCAGCTAGCGCTGAAATTATTTTAGAAGGTTATTTAGATCCTGGCATTGAAGCACCAGAAGGGCCGTTTGGTGATCACACCGGCTATTACAATGAAGTTCAATCATTTCCGGTATTCACCGTGGAACGCGTTACTCATCGGGATAATCCTATTTATCACAGTACCTATACCGGGCGACCACCGGATGAACCAGCTATTCTTGGCATGGCGCTAAACGAAGTATTTATTCCCTTATTACAAAAACAATTCCCCGAAATTGTTGATTTTTACCTGCCCCCAGAAGGCTGCTCTTATCGTTTAGCAGTTGTAACCATAAAAAAACAATACCCGGGGCATGCTAAACGGGTTATGATGGCTGTATGGTCTTTTTTAAGACAATTCATGTACACTAAATTTGTCATTGTTTGTGACGACGATATTGATGCTCGAAATTGGCAAGATGTCATATGGGCAATGACCACACGCATGGATCCTCTGCGAGATACCGTCATGATAGACAACACACCCATTGATTATCTTGACTTTGCATCCCCTGTTTCTGGTTTAGGTTCAAAAATGGGTTTGGATGCTACCAACAAGTGGCCTAGTGAAACCAACCGAGAATGGGGAAAAGCGATTACTATGGATAAGGACGTATTACAGCGGGTTAATGATTATTGGTCTTTGTTAGGACTTTCGACGTGAGCAATACACTAACTCATGCACGGGTCGTACGCATCACACCACTCACGAATAGCATATTACAACTTATCCTAGAACCGGAAGACTACGTAGATTACCAAGCAGGCCAATATTTACAAATCATCTCTGAAAACCAAGAGTTTAGTTACTCAATTGCCAATGCACCATTGGGCTCGCATAGCTATGAATTACATATTCGTCATACTCGCGATAATCCTTATAATCAACCCTTATTAGCAGAGATTAAACAAAAAGGCGCCGTGACTATTCGCCTGCCGTTGGGCACCTGTGACGTGAGCCACCTACACCCTAATCTACCCATTTTATTTATTGCAGGCGGAACAGGTTTTGCTCCGATTAAAGCTATGATTGAACAATTGCTAGCAACTGGTGAGTCGCGTGCCTTTGAATTATTTTGGGGCGCGCGATCGCAAAGTGATTTGTACATGGATGATAAAGTAATGCACTGGCAACACCATGTGTCTAATTTTAAGTATTTTTCACAGTTATCCGAAACCAGCACGCAAACCTTGGCATCCATGGTATTAGCTCGGCATCAACAAGACATTAATAATTGGCAAATTGTCATCAGTGGGCCGTTTGATATGGTGTATAGTGTACGCGATCAGCTCGTAGACAATGGCGCATTAGCCCCCAATTTATTTTCAGATGCATTCAGTTTTGAAGGAGAAAAATAATGCAAACGTTTTATCAAATACTGGCTTTAGTGGGAGCCGCGCTAATTATATGGATTATTTATAGCAATATAAAAGGTCGCCCTGAACAGTTTAGTAAAGCAAATTTAAGCAAAAGCTTTTCAAGCATGGGTATATTGGCATTGATATTGATTGCTTTTGTGGCATTGCTGATTTTTATGCTTAGAAGTACTTAATAACAGCTTTTTAAGCTCCTATTGTTTTCGTAAATATAAAGTCGTTAACCCGTGCTAAACTGAATTAGCAAATATGGCGTTTGTTCGCCTATAATTTGTTATCAAGTATAAAGACGAACCCATTAGACAAATATATGACAATGCATATCACTTACAAATTAACACCTTAAATAGCACATAAAGAATAATAACGAGGGGAATAGTAATGAAAATGAGTACACGTATTTTATCGGTATGTATAGGATTGGTGTTGTCATCGTTTGTTATAGCCGCCCCGCAACAAAATTGGAGCAGTTGGGTGGCGGAAGTACGGCAGGAAGCATTAGCACAAGGCATTCCAGCATCTTTATTTGATGAAGCATTCGCTGATATCCACGAGCCTAGCCGCCAAGTAAAAGGTCTAGCACGCTCTCAACCCGAACACCGTCTTACCTATTCCAAATACCTTTCTTCACGTGTTGATAACTACCGAATTTCTGTGGGTCGGCAACAATACAAGAAAAACCAAGCGCTTGCAGATGAGGTCGCTAAACATTTTGGCGTTGATCCCTGCTTCATTATGGCATTTTGGGGTATGGAAACCAGTTATGGCAGTTACATGGGTAATTTCCCAGTGATTAAATCGTTAGCAACGTTAGCTTATGACTCCAACCGCCCTGAATTTTTCCGTAAACAATTATTTCTTGCGCTACATATTGTTAATGAAGGACATGTCACCTTGGCTAAATTTAAAGGCGAGTGGGCTGGCGCCTCAGGCCAACCACAATTCCTCCCTTCCAGCTGGCGGGAATATGCGGTTGATTATGATGGTGACGGCCGCAAAGATATTTGGGAATCAAAAGCCGACGTTTTCGCATCCATTGCTAATTACATGAAGAAAAATGGTTGGCAAACAGGTGAACCCTGGGCAATTCTTGTTAAATTACCCAAGAATTTTGATACTAGCCTTGAAGGAAAAACTATCGTTAAACCAGTAAGTGAATGGAATGCATTGGGCGTACGCACTGAAACTGGTGAGCCTTTGCCCTATCAAAATTTACAAGCAAGTGTCGTGCAACCAAACGGCGGCCCAGTATTTCTCGCGTTCCCTAATTACAAAATGATCTTACGTTACAATAATTCAATTTATTATGCGGGCGCTATCGGCTACTTAGCGGATAAAATTTGCCAGCGCGCATCGTAATCCAGGTTTATGAGGGAAAGATGCCATGATGATGCCTATGTTTCTCGATAAAACCGCAAGCTTAACACCAAAAGCACGGGCTATCATTTGTGATAAAGCCACAGAAACGCCACATAGCAGTAATAATGACCTTATTACTACAGGTACTTATTTATGCAGGCGTTGTGGATTAGCATTGTTTCGTGCGCACAGTCAATTTCATGCAGGGTGTGGTTGGCCAAGCTTTGATGAGACCATTGCTGATGCAGTAAAAACCATACCAGACGCTGATGGCCAGCGCATGGAAATCCTTTGCAGTCGATGTGATGGTCATCTTGGGCATGTGTTTCAAGGTGAGCATTTTACTGCGAAAAATTATCGGTATTGCGTCAATGGCGCTTCTCTTGATTTTGTAAATAACAACACCGTTGTAGATACAGAAGAAGCGATTCTAGCCGGTGGTTGCTTTTGGGGAGTAGATTATTATCTGCGGCGGCTTCCTGGTGTCCTAAGCGTTGAGGTAGGGTACTGTGGCGGCACAATGCCTCATCCAACGTATAATGACGTATGCACGGGCCATACAGGACACTATGAAGCTGTTCGTGTCATTTTTGATGTATCTAAAATCAATTATTCGTCTATCGTAAAGCATTTTTTTGAACTGCATGATCCTACTCAAACTACAGGCCAAGGCCCGGATCTAGGGCAACAATATCAAAGTGCGATTTTTTATTATAATCGGGCTCAATATCAAGAGGCAGAGATATTAATCAAACAATTACGAGAAAATGGTTATGACGTAGCAACTCATTTACTCGCAGTTCAACCTTTTTGGCCTGCAGAAGACGGCCATCAAAACTACTATGGCAAGCATGATAAGCTACCTTATTGCCATCAACCCGTTAAGCGCTTTAAAGAATAATTCAGCTCATTTAATCATCAAGTTTTTCTAAAATTGACCGATATTCTAGGTAAGGAACATGCCTGGAGATTTACATGAGTCGAATAGCAAAATTTAATATTGGTGATTTAGTGGTGCATAAACGCCAAGGTTATCGAGCAGTCGTTATCGATGTTGATCCATTGTTTCAAGCGTCAGGCCGTTATAACCCACAAGCATCTAAGCGCGAATTTTCAAAGCGCAACCCCTGGTATCGACTATTAGTGGATGGCAGCAGTCAAATGACCTATGTTGAAGAATGTTTACTCGCATTTGATGCAAATCAACAATCGATTGATAATCCCAATATTGCCGATTACCTGATTCTACAAGGTAGCGCTTACCGAGGCATTTCCCGAGGACACTAAGTCCTCTAGGAGCTTATGTTGTTTTATCAACAGTTGTTTAAGTGGATTTTTTTAATTAGCTTCTCGCTGATGCTTATCACTGCCTACTATAAGGATGAGCTACCTGAACCAACGACATACTCATCGATTAGATTAGAACCGCCGCTGCAAACTGAAACATTAAGAGAACCGTTTACCATTGTATCCAACAAACAACGCTATAACATTACACCTAAATTTGACTATGATCTAACTGGTATCGTCGTAACGTACAGCAACGCTGATGGGTTTACGAACATTTGGCATCATGACATTTGGAAAGACTTTATCAATGTGCGTGATCTTTGTGTAATTTGGGACCCTA
>CAZZGV010000145.1:0-5278 GCA_964654255.1 uncultured Legionella sp.
AATGTCATTACTGCGCCTACATAAACCAATACAAGCACCAGCGCTAAAAATTCTGCTTGAACTAAGATCCAAAGAACAGAACTAGTAAAAAATGCCAACACTAAAAAAAGCACACAACGTACAGGGTTATTTTGTGTCACAACCATTAAGGCTGACAGTATTGTCAAACCGGCAAATACGTAAAATATAATTTGTGGTAATAAATCATGCATAGTCTGTCCCATTAACGGTATTTTTCATCAGCAAGCCTATCTGCTGCTAGTTTCTTTTCCATCATGTCACCAACAGCCAATAATTTTTCTTTTGTCATGATATTTTGGCCACGTTCACTTATATGATAATGATGAATAGGTGTTACAACGATCGAATCAACTGGACATGACTCTTCGCACAAACCACAGTTAATGCATTTAAACATATCAATATCATATCGAGTGGTACGCCTTGAGCCATCATCTCGTGGTGCCGATTCAATGGTAATGGCTAATGCTGGACAAACTGCCTCACATAACTTGCACGCTATACAACGTTCCTCTCCATTTGGATAGCGGCGCAATGCCAGCAAACCACGAAAGCGCGGCGAAATAGGTGTTGATTCCTCTGGAAACTGAACCGTGATTTTTTTCTTAAAAAAATATTTACCGGTTAATTTCAAGCCACTCAGCAGTTCTAGTAACAAGAAACTGCGTACATAATGCTTGATGTATTTACATACTTTTTTCATTAGCCTGCTCGATTAATTAGAACCATGGTTTTAGCTGGGTGACAACCATCAGCGCTGTGACAATAACCCAAACAATTGTTACAGGGATCAATACCTTCCAACCTAAGCGCATTAATTGATCGTAACGATAGCGAGGGAAAGTAGCCCTTATCCACAAATACACAAATAAAAAGAACGCAACCTTTGCAAATAGCCAAATAATGCCAGGAACAAAGAAAAACAAATCGTCCAAAACAGGAACACCTTGGAACGGAGAAAGCCATCCACCAAGGAATAATAAGGCCATCATGGTTGATATCAAAACCATGCTGGCATATTCAGCAAGAAAGAACAGAGCAAAACCAATAGCTGAGTATTCCACATGGAAGCCAGCAACGATCTCTGACTCACCTTCTGCTAAATCAAAGGGGGCTCGATTTGTCTCAGCAATACCTGCTATCCAAAACACCATAAACAATGGCAACAAAGGAACAAACCACCAGTGCCAGAAACCACCACCTTGCGAAACAACAATATCAGTAATATTCATACTGCCAGCAGCTAATAAAACACCAACAAAAGCAAAACCCATAGCAATTTCATAAGAGACTGTTTGTGCAGCACTTCGCAAGGCACCCAACATAGCATATTTAGAGTTCGACGCCCAACCGGCAATGATAACGCCATAAACGCTCAAAGAGCTCATGGCAAATAAAAATAAAACGCCAGCATTAATGTTAGCAAGAGCCACTCCCTCCGAAAAAGGAATAACAGCCCATCCTGCAAGGGCGGGTGTTAGCGAAAACAAAGGAGCAATCACAAAAAGATATTTATTTGATCGAGTAGGAATAATGATTTCTTTGTGAATCAGTTTAATTAGATCCGCAAATGGTTGTAATAAACCAAGAAAACCTACTCGGTTAGGGCCGATACGCACTTGGATGTAGCCAATAACTTTACGCTCAGCATACGTAAGATAGGCAACAACTAACAATAGCGGGATAACGATACCCACTATTTTAATAATGATCCACAGCAATATACTAATGTCTTGTAGCATGTTTTTACCTATCTTTAATCGTTATTGCAGCAAAAGCATGTCCTAAATCCACTGTTTCTGGAAGCGCATTTGCAACCCATACGACATCCTGGGCAATTCGGTCATCGCGTTTGAGCGGCAATGTTATCTCAATATCTCCTTGAGATACAGTAGCAGTTTCATCCAATTTTAACCGATTAGCTGTTGTAGGATGCATTCGAATACATGCTGACTCAGCTGCTGCGCATTCTTGCAGCGCAGTTGCATGGCGAACAATTGCATCACAACGGTATAAAGGCCACTCACCTACACGAACTAAATTTTGATGACTTACAGGTAACGCTTCTGGGTAGAATGGCACATATTTATTTTCCGAGGCCATATCCACACACTCTTTTACTTCTTGCATTACCTCTTCAGAAGAGGTGTACTCGAAATCTTTGCAATGCAACAAATTAGCCAAAACACGTAATACTTTCCAAGCAGGTCGCGCTTCACCAAATGGTGCCATAGCGCCTTTTACTGATTGCCAAGTTCTATCAATATTAATATACGTTCCCGATGTTTCGGCATACGGGGCTATGGGTAAAATAACATCAGCATACTCTTGAATAGACTCGTTTTGGTAAGCTGAGAGCATTACTACGAATTCCGCAGCTAACATGGACTGCCTTGCTCGATAAGGATTAGCAAAATCAAACCCAGGTTCAACCGCCATTAAAAAATAGCCTTTAAGCTTGTTATCCAACGCAGCCTGCACATCAAACCCACTATCACTAATAGCTTTTCCTGCAACAGTACGGTGTGGAAGCATACCTGCTAGCCAAGCTCCTGCACTATTTGCACCATTGGTTAAGCGTACTATGCGAGCGCCACTTAATTTTTCAATAAGGGCAACAAGCGTTCTTAGCAAGGCAGCCTCAGGATGGTTTTCACAAATTGCGCCAGTGACTATAACTGCATTTGGACGGCGTAAAACTTTAGCGATTGCTTTAGTCTTAGTATCCACCTTTAATCCAATTAATAATTTTTGCACTTCTGCGGACAACTGTGTTGTATCTTCAACCAGTGCAGAAGCTAATGTTGCAAGCTGCATTGGCATATCTTGCGGAGGAATAACAATTTTTTCTGCAAGATCAAAATGATAATCATATGCCACAGGATTAATTGCAAAAATTTTAGCTCCATTTCGAAATGCTTTACGCACCCTAATGCCTGCAAGAGGAACTTCTCTATCAATATTACAACCTAATAAAAGCACCGTTTCCTGATTTTCAAGCTCAGCGTATTGCAATGAACTTTGAGGCATCATTGTTTGCCATTCCTGATCACGGAAATCAGTTTGCTGTAAACGATGATCTAAATTATTTACACCTAATTCACGCATCATTTTTTGCAACAAATAAAATTCCTCCAATGTAGACGAGGAAGAAGCAAATGCCGCCATTTGCTCAGGTCCGTGCTGCTTAATTAAACGGCTTATCCCTTCTGCAGTAAATTTTAATGCCGTTGGCCAATCCACTGTTTCCCATTGACCATTTCGCTTAATCATTGGCTGGCTAGCACGAGCGTTGTGATTTAAACCAATGTAACTGAACCGATCGCGATCTGATAACCATGTTTCATTGATAGTTTCTTGCTCTTTTGGTGCTGTGCGCATCAATTGATTGCGCCGAACATGTAAAAAAATATTAGAACCTATACAATCATGAGGAGCAACACTTTCATGTTGTGACATTTCCCACGCTCTAGCTGTAAAGCGGTAAGGTTTTGACGTTAGTGCACCAACAGGGCATAAATCAATAATATTTCCTGATACTTCTGAAGTAATACTGTGTTTTACATAAGTACCTATATGCATGTCTTCACCACGACCCGTCGCGCCAAGCTCTCTTAAGCCTGCGACTTCTTCACCGAACCGAACACAGCGCGTACAGTGAATGCAACGTGTCATTTCTGTAGATATTAATGGCCCTAAATCATCGTCCTCGACGGCACGTTTAGTTTCGGTATATGTCGACTCATCATGACCAAAGCCCATAGAAACATCTTGTAGCTCACACTCTCCACCTTGATCGCAAATAGGGCAATCTAAGGGATGATTGATAAGCAAAAACTCCATAACGGCTTCTTGAGAACGAATCGCTTCTTTCGATTTCGTAAATACCTTCATTCCATTTGTAATGGGTGTAGCACATGCAGGAACTGTTTTGCGCCCGTTTTCTACTTCTACTAAACACATACGGCAATTTGCTGCTACAGATAGTTTTTTATGGTAACAAAAACGAGGAATATAGATCCCAGCTTCATCTGCTACCTCAATAATCATCTTGCCATTTTCTACTTCAAATGATTTTCCGTCGATTTCGATGTTAGCCATTAGTAACCTTCTCTGCTTTAACGCTTGAGCGTTTATGCTTAACAAAATAGTCAAATTCGTGATGAAAATGTTTTACAAAGCTCTGAACAGGCCATGCAGCCGCCTCCCCAAGCGCACAAATTGTTCGACCCTCGATATTATTGGCGACATTGACTAATTTCTCAACATCCCCAGGTTCGCCATGCCCGTTTTTAATACGGTGCAGCAATCGAACCAGCCAACCTGTGCCCTCGCGACAAGGTGTGCATTGGCCGCAGGACTCCTCCATGTAGAACTCTGAAATACGATAAAGCGTATCAACCATACACGTTGTTTCATCCATGACAATCACAGCCCCAGAACCCAGTCCTGAGCCTGCCTTTTGAATGCTGTCATAATCCATATCAAGCGTCATCATTACATCGCCCGGCAAAACTGGCATAGAGGTACCGCCAGGAATAACTGCTTTAATACGATTACCATTGCGCATGCCACCGGCTAATTCCAACAACGTTTTAAAAGGCGTTCCAAGGGGTATTTCAAAATTTGCAGGCTTATTTACATGCCCACTAACGCTAAAACACTTGGTTCCACCATTATTAGGTTTCCCCAACTTTAAAAACCAGTCACCACCTTTTTCCAAAATCACAGGAACTGACGCAAATGTCTCTGTATTATTGATGGTCGTAGGCATGCCATATAAACCATAATTTGCTGGAAATGGCGGTTTAAACCGTGGCTGGCCTTTTTTTCCCTCCAATGAATTTAATAATGCCGTTTCTTCCCCGCAAATATAAGCGCCAGCACCAAGATGATTGTACAGATCAAAATCTACTTGAGAGCCTAGAATGTTCTTACCTAACAAACCAGCCGCATATGCCTCTTTGAGGGCCGCTTCTGTTCGTTCGAACGGCTCCCAAAGTTCACCACGAATATAATTATAACCAACTGATGCACCCATTACATAACCTGCAATGGCCATACCTTCAATTAACTGGTGAGGATTGAATCTCAAAATATCACGATCTTTACATGTACCGGGTTCACCTTCATCAGAATTGCATACCACGTATTTTTGCACCGGGGCGTTGCGATTCATGAAGCTCCATTTTAAACCGGTAGGAAAACCAGCACCACCACGACCACGCAAGGCTGATGTTTTTAATTCATCAATGAT
>CAZZGV010000146.1:0-5196 GCA_964654255.1 uncultured Legionella sp.
AAGAACGACGGATTTCTTGTGTTTATTACCTCAACCATGAATGGCAGCAAGAGTTTGGAGGCGAGTTACTATTATACGATGCACATGATAACCCTCTTTCCACGATTAGCCCGCACGGTAATAGATTTGTTTGCTTCAACAGCGACATACCTCATGAAGTTTTAACCGCCTATAAAACCAGATACAGTATTACAGCGTGGTTAAAAGTACGCCCAATACATTTACGCATTAATTAACGCGGATTGACGCAACCGCTTGAAATACCTATGATTAATTTTGCTATTTTAGGAGAGCCGCATGACCGCAATAAAAATAATCACCTTCAACGCAATCCTAGCGTTAACGATGTTCTCATTAGACGCAACAGCAAACTCACGTGATGGGTTTTACGCAGGCGCAGGAATTGGAATGTCCGCTGATAGTTATGAACTAACCACCACCAATTTAAGCACTGGGCTTTGGATACAAAACAATGCTAACAATACCAATGTAATAGGCGATATTTTTGCAGGATTTGGTTATACAACCTCGAGCGCGTATTTTATAGGTGGCGAAATAGGGACCTATTTTCCAAGCCGGTCCACCACTATTGATAGCCGTCCTGATTTAACATTTCCCACTATCGGCGTTAGCAATACTCTAAAAATTCAAGACTACATTACACTTGATGTCTTACCCGGCTACGCCATGAGCCAAAATATACTTGTGTACGGACGAGTTGGCGCGTCTTATTCCTCTTTGACGCTAAATCAAGCCGCAACCAGACTCACACCCAGCTTTAGTCATGATGAAAATAAATGGGGCGGCCGTGTAGGGGTTGGGGCTAATTTCGCATTTAACAACCAATTTGGTGTTGGCGTAGACTATATTTATACAACCTACCAAGACATAAACACGTATACCGGGCCCTTTAATACAAGCTTTAAAGCCAACCCCTCGAGTAATTTTTTAGGGGTTTCGATTTTATACACTTTTTTTGATTAACTATCATTTAACGAATAACTAAAATTGCGCGCTAAGGGCCTGTCGCTTAAAATTTTGTCATGTATAATAAAATTTTAACCTGCAACCCATATCATGCATGCTCTAGAAATTAATCAATTACGAAAAACATATGCCAATGGCATTGAAGCGCTTAAAGGTATTGATTTAACCGTCAAAACCGGTGACTTTTTTGCCCTACTCGGCGCCAACGGCGCAGGAAAATCTACCACAATTGGGCTTATCACAACACTTTTAACAAAAACATCGGGTAACATTCGCATCAATGGGCATGATTTAGATCAGGAGCCCGCGCTAGCTAAGTCATACTTAGGCTTGGTCCCACAAGAAATTAACCTTAGCATCTTTGAAACATGCGAACAAATTCTCTTAAGCCAAGCTGGCTATTATGGTATTTCGCGCAAACAAGCAATACCTGTGGCGGCATCGTTATTACAAGAATTGGGCTTATGGGAAAAACGTCAAACCATTGTCCGGCATTTATCGGGTGGCATGAAGCGCCGGTTAATGATCGCACGAGCACTGATTCATCAACCCAAAGTACTGATTCTCGATGAACCCACTGCTGGCGTAGATATCGAGGTTCGTCGCGGCATGTGGGATTTTTTGACGCACGCCAATCAACAAGGCACGACTATCATTTTAACCACACATTATTTAGAAGAAGCAGAGCAACTTTGTAAAAATATTGCCATCATTGATAAAGGCCAGATCATTGAACATACATCAATGAAAAAACTACTGCAAAATCTTCACCATCAAACCTTTGTATTTAACACCATTGAGCCCATTGATACCTTACCTTCATTAGATCCATTAGTAGCAATAAAAATCGATCCGAATACCTTTGAGTTACGCATTGATAATCAACAAAACCTCAATGATGTATTTGCTATCTTTAATCAGCATGGACTTCGCATCCACAGCATGCGTAACAAAACCAATCGCTTGGAAGAGCTTTTTATGGACCTTATTCATCATGACGCTTAACACCCAACTAATTGCACTTTATACGCTGATTCGCCGTGAATTGGTGCGAATGTTTCGTATCGCCAGCCAAGTATTTTTACCGCCCGTCATCACGACCTTATTGTATTTTCTGATTTTTGGTACTGTGATTGGCGATCATATTGGACCTATTTCCGGGACCAGTTACGCAAGTTTTATTGCACCAGGACTCGTGATGATGGCGGTTATCACCAATGCTTACTCTAATGTATCCACCTCATTGTTTAGTTCACGTTTCCAAAAAAATATTGAAGAAATGTTGGTAAGTCCTATGCACAATAGCGTGCTGTTATTAGGCTTTACCCTCAGCGGTGTTATACGAGGGGTCATCGTCGCAGTATTGGTTTATTTAGTTGCCTGTTTCTTTATCGATATTGATTTTAAACATATTCCAATGACATTTTTAATTATTATATTAGTAGCCGGCTTATTCGCATTAGCCGGGTTTACTAACGGTATGCTGGCTCGAACCTTTGATGATGTAGCCATTGTACCCACATTTATTCTAGCGCCACTAACCTACCTGGGTGGTGTATTTTATGCAACGAGCATGCTACCGCCTTTTTGGAAAAAACTGTCTTATTTTAACCCCATTTTTTACATGATAAATGCACTACGACAAGCAATGATTGGCCAACAAGACATTAACATGCCTCTTGCTATGAGTATTATTTGTATAATGTTCGTCCTATTGGTCCTGCTTAATATGATCTTGCTTAAAAAAGGGGTAGGCCTACATGATTAAACCAACCATTATCAGTGACTATATAACGTGGTTAACGAGATATCTCAACGAAAATCAAGCCCCCCCTCATGAGCAAGCAGCAAGCACTTTAATCGAGCAATTAAAAAACATCAGCACACTAGATCAGCTCTCTCATTTACTTTCACAAATGACATTTAATATTCCATCCACTATTGCGTCTCCACACCCAGAAGACCGCTTTATAATTAAATTTAATTTCACACATACCTTAGTTAAGCAGCTCAATGAAGCACAAATTAAAGCAGAAGAAGTCTGTGTTTTTCTTGAAAAAATACCAACTAACAATATACAAACCACAGCATTAATTGCCCTAATTAAAAAAATAATAACCGAACCTCGTACTTTTTTATATGGAGATACGGTTGGACTATTACCTCTTCTTGAAGATGCTGAGGTGATGCAAAAAATGGTTGTCCATCTTGAGCAACAACCGAAAAAAGCTTGCCCTGAAGATCCAGCCCCAGGAAGCTTTGATGCGATGATCCCGCTGGATGACATGCATAAAGCAAGCCTTGATTTATTGCGAAATAACGCAGCCGTATATCAATACGGCTGCCCTGTTATTGTACATACCAATCAACTACTGCAAAAATTATCATTACTTTATAACGTTCTTTATACGCCAGCACCACAGGTTATTTTATCTCAACAGGCTGATAATGAATCATGGTCCATACCATGCAGCATCCTGTAATTGAATAGCGCAAGCCTAGATGCACTTTCTTTTCTAATGGTATTGATATAAGCGGCATCTAAGAGAGTGGCAAAAAGCCCAGTCTGGGCTATGTTAATAATAGCGGTGGGCCATGGGCCTCTCCACTCACAACCATTAAATTTGCACAACGACTCATCTAGCACTATTCTTAAAAATATAATACAACTCGGCCACATCATGGGAATACATTGTCGAACTAAGGCCCACTATCTTGAAAGCGCCCGATTTACTTATATGCAAATGACGGCAATGCTGTTCTTCATTTGTATGTTAATCACATATACAGCCCACGCTGAAAGCACGTCAACAACAAATTTGGCAACACTCATTGAAAAAGTAAGCCCATCTGTTGTCAATATTCATACTAGTTTTTATTCCTATGCAAATGGACAGAAAGTCATGGTTAAAGAAATTGCGTCTGGTTCCATATTTGATGAAAAAAACGGGTACATTATAACTAACGCTCATGCTGTAGCTGGAAACAACCCTGAGATAGACGTTGAATTAAAAGATGGCCGGTTCTTCAAAGCCATTATTGTGGGGCGTGAAACACTGGTGGATTTGGCCGTACTCAAAATACAAGCCTCTAATTTACAAGCATTGCCGATGGGCAATGCCAACGACCTTCATGTTGGACAAGATGTCATTGTGATTGGTAGTGCGTTTGGATTTAAACAAACAGTGACCAAAGGAATTATCAGTGCGCTTCAACGCGGTGGTATTGAAAACAATGAAATTGAAAATTATATCCAAACCGATGCTCCAATTAACCCCGGCAATTCAGGGGGCCCGCTTATTAATCTTGATGGTGAAATGATTGGTGTCAACGTTAGTATGTATACACCTGGTAAAGGAAATGCCGGGATTGGATTTGCTATACCGCTCACCACGGTTAAAAACGTCATCGGCAAAATCCTCAAATACGGCAAAGTGACCTATAGCACCCTTGGAATCAAAGTGGTCGACCTGCAAGGGGGGATGTCGTACAAATTAAACGCCGATGCAAACCAAGGTGCCATTATCGTTCAGCTCATTCCAGGAAGCCCAGCTGCATTAGCTGGCTTACGTGCGGGAGATATTATTACGCACATGGACAATCAAGTCGTGAAAACCGCCGCTCAATTGCAATCCAATATTCATCTACTTAACCCAGGGCAACAGGTCGAATACACCATCGCCCGCCAACAGCATGAAACGCTAAAAAAGACCATTGCCACAAAAAGCCTAACTGAATTTAACCACCAAATAGTGGCACAAAACCAATTCTTAAACGATATTGGGATAGAAGATGTAAATGCCTACACGCCAATTTGGGGCGCCACACCAGGGGTAAAAATCAACTTCCTACACCCAGATAGACTCGCCGCAGCACAAGGGCTGAGGGTTGGCGATATCATTCTTGCGGTTAATTTCCAACCAACACACTCTATAAATGAATTGCGAAAAACATTGGCCTCATTAGCGCCCAAAGACAATGAAAGCCCAACCGTTTTCATTACCATTTTGCGTGGTTTTGATGTTTTAGTCCGGAATTTAAAGGCTGAGAACAGTGAAAATATTAGCTTTATTGAATATATTTAATCGTTCTGAACAAGACCGTTTTTATACAACAGGAGAGGCATAATGAAGAAAATTATCACAACGATAGTTATGGCAGTAGCTTTGACGGGATTAACGGGGACGGTGTTTGCAAATGGTGCGGATG
>CAZZGV010000147.1:0-5177 GCA_964654255.1 uncultured Legionella sp.
ATTACAGTTTTCAATTTGATTATTTAACGCGTTGATAACTTCATCCATATTGCCTTTAGGATTCTCTATTGGAAGTTCTGACGCTGCAATTTTATGGAATTTAAAGCGGAACACACCTGGCTCTTTAGCGGCCATTTTTTGTCGCGAGGACAGGTCAACGAGTCGTCTAATATCTAAGCACCGTTGGATTGGATCAGCGGGCAGGATGGCTTGAGATACGATGCTAACGGTCATTAGTGCAATGATTAGCGCGGATTTAAACATAAGTATCCTTTAGCTTAGTAATGGTTTAGCATCTGTTTGAGCATTATTTTAAATTTATGATATGGATTATATAGGCTATTGACCATTCATAAAAGAGATGTGGTTAAAGCAAGTTGTTTATCTGTGTGCTAGAGCATTTGGCACAAAGCCAAAAAAGACCTAAAAATAGCTTCTTCCAATTGAGCATCGACTACCTGATAGAGCTCCTAACTAACTCTGGGATTTGTTTGAAATTGTTCTCTAGATTTGCCAATTGAGTCTTTTTTAAGCCACTAGAGACTACTTTTTAAAAAATTGTCCGGCACAAAGAGATTGGCTATAAATGAGAGCCCGTTGTTAATATTTCCTTAATTATTGTTTTGTATAATATATTTATTCATTATGTTTAAAATTAAAACACTGCATTGGTGAGGGAAATATGGGACCTACTGACAAATTAGTTCAACAAGAAGCTCACTTCATGTCTGAACAAGGCAATGGGAAGCTAAGACTTTATCACCTTTTTCCAAGGAATTACCAGCAGATGTCTGATGTCATAGATGACTTAGATAGAATTGGCCAGTTGGGATTCAATGCTATATGGATTTCTCCTTTATCACCAAGCTCTGATGTAATAGTAAAGCGTTTTAATGATCTTACTGGTGAAACACAAGAAGTTAAAAAGAGTCTTTATGCTGCAACGGATTTTTCCCAGTTAAATAAGGATATGTTTCCAGATTTAGCTGATCCTGCAGATAAAGATGGTGTGGCAAATGGTAACCCGGGATACAGTAGTAAACATGAGCGTGATATGCTTCAAAAATTTACATCTAAAGCCAGACAAAATGGTTTGCAACCTATTTTTGATTTAGTTTTAAATCATGTTGGAGCTGGGTCACCTTTAGTTTTAGGAACATGTCCACATTTTCAAAAAAAGCGTATTGATACAACAAAATGGTTTCCTAAAGACACGTATCAAAAATATGATGATGTGTATCTCTTAAATTATTCTGATCCTGCAATTAAACAACAAATTATTGATGAGTTATGGATTCCCTATATTACTAAATATATTAACGATTTTGGATTTGATGGTATTCGAATGGATTTTGCCGGTACACGGCAAGAAATTCGAGACGTTGAAAGAATATTATGCCAAGAGATACAGCGGTTGGTAGCCATTAAAAAATCTGAAGCGATTATTTTTGCAGAGGTTTTGCCCCCGGCTAAAAAAATCAAAGAAAATGCTGATGCCCTGCGTGGAATGTATACCCATGTAACTAATAGTACTTTGTGGGGGGTTAAAGAAACAATGGATGAAAGGGGCATGAAACAACAGATCACCCACTTGATGCCTGATGGGAGTCAACGTGCTCTTCCTGGTGGAACCGTAGGTTTTGCTGGGTCACATGATAATGGGACGAATGCAAGGAATGCGTTAAAATCAGCAGCGATGATGGCTATAAATAGTGATGAATCTAGGCGTAAAGCTTTTTATGAGTCTCCTGATAAAAAGCAAGCACATGCATTTGAAGAGGCTATTACAGAACAAGTTGAATTAGTACGTAAGTCGACTGTTAAAATGAATAAGTGCCTCATTGTACAACGTCAACGCTTGGCATCAGTTGCTTTAGCCTCCGATGGCGGATGGTGTTTACTAGGTGGCGATGAATTGGGTAAAATGACTCCTGCCTCTGTTTTTGTAGATAAGGAAGGAAAGCCTGTATATGGGGATGCGGAGTCCTTTGCTGATGCTAAGCTACATACTTCATGGCATCACACTGGTTTAATTCAAGATATCAACGATGCAGTTGCTGCTATGCCGCGAGCCATTTTTCCTCACTGGTCACAGACGCTTATGTTGCCTGCTCCTTATGAAAATCTTGTGATTGTGATGAATTATAATGGTTGGGGATTTTTAGATCCCGAGCCCGTGCTAACAATCGTTAACGTTACTGGTGAGAGCGTTGAAATATCTGATAATTTAATTGAAGAAATCGCTCAATTATTGCCTGAAGCAAAAGACTCCGTATTAAAAGCAAAAAAACAGTTAATTGGTCTTTTTTCTGTACATTTAGAAACATACCAGGCTACTATATACTATCATCCTGAGCGTACACCGATCGTTGTTTTAGGTGAGGAAGAAAGCTCTGGAATAACTAATGACGTTCGAGTTTGGGAAACTGATGTTCAAAAAGGTGAGGCAACTGAAATTGATGTAACCTCTCCATCGCAATTACAACAGTTTTCACTTTTCAAACAGCAAAAGAGGGGGCTGGTTTCTACCAATCAAAAACATGAAGAAAAAACACAATTGTTTGATGAAACGCCGTCATCTGGTGCTTCTGGTGGAAAAAATTAGATTAATGTAGCCATGATATGTGGTTTGTGTGTTATATTTAGCTAGATAGTTTATGAGGAATTATTTATGTTTGATGTAATGGAGGCCGACACGTCAGTTCTTAACGATGTACAAAAAACATTAGCAAGCCAATTTTTAGATGACATGATCGCACCTGCTCTTTTTCGGGTGCTTAAGTCTGCCAAGAATATTTCTACACAAGAAATACTTATGCAGATTATTTTATTGTCTCGGCTGGGGGGGGATAAAAGTGAGTCGGATGCTCTTTTTGCAGTACTAGCTAAAAACAACCCCACATGGTTAAGACCGTTATTAGAAAATTTCTGTGGTTTATATCAAGAAGGAAATGAAAAGCATATTTTTATGGAATGTCTACTTGATAAGCGTTTTTATATCGATTCTAAAGAAAAGGATTTTAACTCTTGGAAAGAGCGTTGTATAAAGGGGCTTATATACATATATACATCCAAACTTGATAAAGCCTTAAGTAAAGAATATCCCGACCTTTTTCAAAAGTTATTTACAGAAATGACAGTTGATAAATCAGATTGCTCATCTTTAGATACGGCGCCTCTTCCATATAATCCATAATATTTTTATTATTTATCAATTCATTGACCTATGAATAGCATTTGTATTTATTGGGGCATTTATTTTGGTTGAATAATAAGCAAATTAGCATCAAAAGTAATCATTCCCATTAAAATAGCATTAATTAATCGGTGCGAACTCACTCTATAATAATTATTGCGGGACAGTGGGTTTTCTCGATGAGGGTCAACCACTACGATTTGACGGTGGGTTTCATCAAAACCAGCTATGATGACAAAATGACCACAAGGCGTTCCTCTTACGTCATCAAACGTGGATTTTTTATTTTCATAAACTTCACGTGGGCTATTATAGAGGTAAGTGGCACTTAAGCCTGTAATAATAGGGAGATTGTAACTAAAATATTCTCTTAATAATTCTAGAGAGAGAAATTTAAACTTAATAATACCCCCCGCACTTAAAAATTCTTGATAAGCAAGGCTGGATTGTTTAATCCCTTCATTATCTTTATATTTTAATTGTTCCGCTAATTTAACGGATAAATTAACAGATGCCTCGCTATGCTCAAACCAACTGGGGTCAAAAATATCCATATTGTTGATTAATATAGATGCAGTAAAGCCGCGTTCAAGAGCATGTGTGCCTAAATAAGGAGCTAACGTGCCTCCTGAGTTAGAGCGTTTTATAGTATTTATCACTTCTTTCAAGCTGATATCGTAATTATAGTATTGATATATCGCGTGAAGGCAGGTTGGGCCGCAGGTTTCATCATCGGGTTGGGTTTTGATTTTAATATCAATCATGAATAAATCCTTTTCTTAGTTCAAACTATGGACTAAAAAATTCCTTAACTGGCAGACAAATGCTTATTTATTAAATTTAGTATAGCTTAGTTTAGGTAGGTGAATTTTTGTTGGAGGGTTACTTAAGAGCGTTTAATTTTGCTTATCAAATAAGGAATTGAACACCAGCCAATCATGCCTTCAATCATTAAAACAAGCCCTAAAGTGATGAAAAAAAGCTTGCTCATCCCAATCAGTGCTGCAACAACTAATGCAAAACCAATGAATGCGCGATTGATGCGATCAGTTTTATTAATATTACATGTTTTTAAAAACATAATTATATCCTTTTGCGGGTGAGCGTTCACAATATTAAGAAATTTTACATTAACATATAACGTGTTGCTTGGGATAACATGAGCTTTTGATGCCCTCTGCATGAGGGCTGAGTGGATCTGCGCGTATGCAAATAGGCTATAGTTAAGGTAAATCCCGCGGAGTGACCATGTGCAGGTTAGTTGCTTATTTGGGGCATGAGGTTTTGTTAGAAGACGTGTTGGTTAAACCTCACAATTCAATTGTAATGCAGAGCTTACATGCGCGCGAGTCGAATATTCCTACCAATGGAGATGGATTTGGTTTGGGGTGGTATGCCCCAGAAATTAGTCCAACTCCGGCATTATTTACTTCTATCTCTCCAGCTTGGAATGATAGAAATTTGTTAAATTTGACGGCTAAAATTAAATCGCCTTGTTTTTTTGCACATGTTCGTGCTGCAAGTGCTGGTGGAGTAACGCAATACAATTGTCATCCGTTTATTCATGGGGATTGGATGTTGATGCATAATGGTGGTATTGCAAATTTTATGGCGGTTAAACGTCATCTACGCCATTTATTAGACGATGATATTTATAATTGGATTCAAGGAGAAACAGACTCAGAGCACTTGTTTGCATTGTTTTTGCAATTAGCTAAAGGTAACGATTTAACAAAATTAGATGTTGTGGCCCATGTGTTAGAAATAACACTTAAGAGAATTTTGGCCTTAGTAAAGGAGTTTTCTGGTTCGAAATCAGAGGCGTCGTACTTCAATATTTGTCTTACAAATGGTAGGCGTATATGGGCGATGCGTTTTTGTAGTGACAAAAATAGTCGTCCAGAAACGATGCATTATTCAGTAGGTAAACAATTCATTGAAAAAGCTGGTCGCTTTCACATGCAGCCAAGTTTAGGCAGTC
>CAZZGV010000148.1:0-5173 GCA_964654255.1 uncultured Legionella sp.
TTTACAATTACGGCAGATGCGCTTTACTGATGCTCTAACTTTCATTCCTAACTCCAATAATAATCATAATAGGGGCTTCCTAAGAAACACCTTCAATCACAATAGACCTGGCAACTTGGTACCTTTGAAATTGGCTTTCTTCATTAACGAATCATACTGCTGAGTCATCAAATGGGCTTGTATTTGTGCTACAAAATCCATAATTACAACAACAATAATTAGTAACGAGGTCCCACCAAAATAAAACGGAACGTGCCACGTATACATCATAATTTGTGGAAGAAGACATACTAATACCAAGTAGATAGCTCCTACTAAGGTCAAGCGTGTCATCACCGTATCAATATAACGTGAAGTTTGCTCCCCTGGCCTTATCCCAGGTATATACGCACCAGATTTTTTCAGGTTATCTGCTGTATCCTTTGGATTAAACACAAGTGCTGTATAAAAAAAGGCAAAAAACAATATTGCGATTGCATATACAATCAAATACAACGGCTGTCCAGGCGATAACGCCATGCCAATATCTGCTAACCAATCCATTCCTTTACCATGTGCAAAAAACTGTGCCAATGTAGCCGGCAGTAATATAATGCTAGAAGCAAATATGGGGGGAATAACGCCCGACATATTAATTTTCAATGGCAAATGACTTGTTTGTGCCGCATACACTTTGCGGCCTTGGGTTCGCTGTGCATAATTAACTCTTATGCGACGTTGACCTCTTTCTACAAACACTACAAACCCAGTTACCACAACAACAATTATTCCGACTAACAGCATCGTTAAGGCCTGCATCTGACCTTCTTTGACTTGCTGAAAAACAGAAGCCAATGCATTAGGCATACTCGAAGCAATACCTGAGAAAATGATCAAGGAAATACCATTTCCCACACCTTTTTCAGTGATTTGCTCACCAAGCCACATCAAAAACATCGTACCAGTAACTAATGTCACCACAGCAGTAAAATAAAACGCAAAATCTGGTTGCAAAGCAATTTGCTGACCTGCAAGCCATCTAGCCATCCCCAGGGATTGAAAGATTGACAGCAATAACGTTAGATATCGGGTGTATTGATTTATCTTACGTCGACCAGACTCTCCTTCTTTTTTTAACTCTTCCAGAGAAGGTAAAACAACCGTAAATAACTGAATCATAATAGATGCAGAAATATACGGCATAATACCAATTGCAAATACTGTAACCCTTGATAACGCGCCACCAGAAAACATATTAAATAAGCCAAATATCGTATTCTGTTGTTCACTAAAAAAATTAGCTAATTTTTGTGGATCCAGACCAGGAACAGGAATATGAGCGCCTAAGCGATATATTAGAATTCCAATAACTACAAACATTAGCCTTGATTTTAGCTCGGCCAAACCATTTTTTGATTGGCCAGCAACTTGTTTCTGGTTTTTCATGGTCACGCTTCTATGCTTCCACCAAGATCCTCTATTACTTTGCGCGCACCTTTAGTCAAACGCAAACCTTTTAGCTTCACTGCTTTGGTAAGCTCACCAGATAGAATGATTTTTACTTCGCGAATACACTTATTAATTAATCCTGCAGCCTTTAGTGCCTCAAGATCAATTATCTCAACGTTCAGTGATTCTAATTCACTTAAATTAACTTCATCAATAGTTTTGGAAACTCGTGACTTAAATCCCATTTTTGGTAATCGACGTTGAATAGGCATTTGACCGCCTTCAAAGTTGATTTTATGAAATCCACCAGCACGTGACTTTTGACCTTTATGGCCTTTACCACTTGTTTTACCCAAGCCTGAACCAATACCCCGGCCTAAACGTCTTCTATTAGGCTTTGAACCTGGATCAGGAGATAGTGTATTTAAATTCATTGTGCAGACTCCTCGATATTCACCAAATAGTAAATTGTGTTTACTAATCCACGAATTGATGGTGTATCTTGATGAACAACTTCAGCATTTATTTTCCTTAGCCCCAATTGCTTTGCAATCTGGATGTGCTTAGGAAGACGTCCGATAAGACTCTTAACTAACTTAATTTTAATTTTGTTGTCCATTGTCATCCCGCCATTACTTCTGCAACTGACTTACCGCGTTTAGCAGCCACATAATCAGGTGTTCCAATATTTGTTAGCGCACCAATTGTTGCACGAACAATATTACTAGGGTTAGTAGAACCAATGCTCTTAGCTAAAATATTATGCACGCCAAGAACTTCCAGAACCGCCCTCATAGCACCACCGGCTATAATTCCGGTACCATCGCTAGCAGGCTTCATAAATACTTTTGAAGCACCATAGTTCCAAGAAATTTCGTGATGAATGGTATGACCAGCTAACGGAACATAAGTCATGTTTTTACGCGCTTGATCCATAGCTTTCTGGATTGCAATAGGCACTTCACGTGCTTTACCACGACCAAACCCTACTTTGCCTTTACCATCTCCAACCACTACAAGAACAGCAAACCCAAATACACGTCCACCCTTCACTACTTTTGCAGTACGAGTAACAGATACTAACTTCTCTTGGTAGCCGTCAGTTTTTGTTGAATCATCAAATGCCATAACCGTTCCTTAAAAATTCAAGCCAGCTTCGCGGGCGCCATCAGCTAATGCTTTTACTCGCCCATGGTATTTATAACCAGCTCGATCAAAAGCCACGTCACAAAGATTTTTTTCTTTGGCACGTTTCGCTAGCAATTTTCCAACTTGGTGTGCTTGCTCACATTTATTTCCTTTCAAAGCTGGTTTTAACTCTTTGTCCAACGTTGAAGCAGAAACTACAACTTTGTCACCCATTTCACTGGGAATAACGATCTGTGAATATATATGAACACCGCTACGATATACGGTCAATCGTGCTCTTTTTGACTGACGAATAATCGCTTTTGTCTTTAAACCACGTCGATTTCGGGATTTTTGCTTATTCATTTCTACACCTTATTTCTTTTTGGCTTCTTTTCGGACAATCGTTTCGCCAGCATATTTAACACCTTTACCTTTGTAAGGCTCTGGAGGTCTAAATGCACGAATTTCCGAAGCGACTTGACCGATGAGTTGCTTATCGATGCCCAATAGCTTAATCGTTGTATTATTTGGTGTCTCAACGGTAACGCCTTCGGGTAAATCGTACTCAATTGAGTGTGAAAACCCCAATGATAAAGATACTGATTTGCCTTTGGCCTGTGCTCTATATCCAACACCAACTAACTCAAGAGTCACATCAAAACCTGTTGTAACGCCTCGAATCATGTTTTGAACCAAAGCACGTGCTGTACCAGCTTGCGCCCAAGCATTCGGATCATTCGATGCAGGTTTAAAAATGATTTGATTAGAATTTTTATCACACTTACTAACGTTTACAAGCTTATTACAGTGCTGTGTTAACGTTCCTTTTGGCCCTTTTACAGTTACTGCTTCTTTGCCATTTGATAACTCAACGTTAGCAGGTAGTATTATTGGGGATTTAGCTACTCTCGACATATCAATCCTCTTTTCGTATTACGCGACTTCACAAATAACTTCGCCACCAACATTATCTGCTCTAGCTTTAACATGCGTCATTACGCCTTTCGATGTAGATAGAATCGCCACACCGAATCCAGGAACAGAATTTAAATCTTTTGCAGATTTATATACTCGTAGCCCAGGACGACTAATTCGCTTTATTTTCTCGATTACAGGTCGGCCATGAAAATATTTGAGACCTAACGTAATTGATTTCAAGTTATTATCTAAAGCTTCCACAGAAAAGTCAGAAATATAACCCTCTTCTTTTAACACTCTTGCAATTTCTTCTTTCAAGTTTGATGAAATAAACTTCACCTGCTGATGTTTTGCCTGTTGGCCATTTCGGATTCTAGTTAACATATCAGCAACTGGATCGTGCATACTCACAGTCGTTCTCCAATGAATAAAAATTTTACCAGCTGGACTTTCTTCCGCCAGTGACGTTACCCGTCATTAACTGCTGTCGCAAGCAAATCCTGCACAGTCCAAATTTACGATACACTGCGTGCACTCTACCGCATTGCTGGCATCGGGTAGTATGCCGAACAGGGTTTGAGTTCACTGGTAATTTTGCCAGTTTTTCTTGAGTCGCCATAATCACGTCAAAATCAGTGGATGATTTAATGGTTTCTTTAAGTTCTGCTCGTCTAGTCCTATATTTTTCGACAAGAAGTTCTTTTTTAAGTTCACGCGCACGCATTGATTTTTTAGCCACAGTGTATACCCTTTTTTATTTTCTATCTTTATCTTTTAATGGAAGATTAAACGCTTCTAACAACGCTTTAGCTTCCTCATTTGTTTTTGCACTTGTCGTTATGCAAATGTCTAACCCACGAATAACGTCGATTTTATCAAAGTCAATCTCAGGAAATACGATTTGCTCATGAATACCCATGCTGTAGTTACCAGTTCCATCAAACGACTTTGGATTTAAACCACGAAAATCACGAACTCGTGGTAGCGTAATAGTAACCAGTCTATCTAGAAACTCATACATACGATCTTTACGCAATGTCACTTTACAACCAATAGGCCATTCTTCACGAATTTTAAAACCCGCAATTGATTTTTTTGCCAACGTAACAACCGGTTTTTGTCCGGATATGCGTGTCATATCTTCAACGGCGAAATTCATAACTTTTTTATCGCCTACTGCTTCACCAACGCCCATATTAATTGTTATTTTTTGGATTTTGGGAACTTGCATGACACTTTTGTAAGCGAACTTTTTCATCATCAGTTCGACAACATCTTTTTTGTAAAACTCTTTAAGTCTAGACATTTCCATCACCTAATTAGACAAGATCAACTATTTCATTATTTGATTTGAAATACCTAACCTTGAGCGTATTACCTTCTTTCTCAAGATATTTAAAACCGACTTTGTCAGCTTTCTTGGTTACGGGGTTATATAGTGCCACGTTTGATACATGTAAAGGGGCTTCGCGAGATATAATTCCACCTTTTTGATCTAACTGAGGGTTAGGCTTAACGTGCTTTTTCATCATATTTGCACCTTCGACCACAACCTTCACTAAAGCGCCATTATTTATCCGCAGCACTTTACCTACGTGACCTTTACTTTTTCCGGCAATTACTATTACGGTATCGCCTTTTTTAATACGTTTCATAGCTAATCCTTCTCACAATACTTCAGCAGCAAGAGAAATGA
>CAZZGV010000149.1:0-5136 GCA_964654255.1 uncultured Legionella sp.
CCACCGGATTTTGAATCCGGCGCGTCTACCAATTCCGCCACCCCGGCACGGGCGCTCATTATAACAAAGAACCTTGCCGAAACAATGGGGTAAGAGAAATATTTATAGTGAACGTGCTATAATTTTCATTTAAAGCGTTAGTTTTGGACAAGGTATGAACAATAAAAAAATTAACTATGTTCTCCCATGGCTTTTATTACTTATTTCCCAAGCACAAGCTGCAATTTGCCCGGATGCTAATAATAGTTTTTTGCAGCAGGGAGTAGCGCCTTCTCCATGGCTTGTAAATCCTTTTTCTGAAAATCCAATTCGTGGTGATCTAAATACTCGTTTTATTCGTGCAAATATTTTAGTTGCTGGTTATGGGCGAGGTGTAATGTGTACTTATCAAAATTCCTTTGGTAGGTATTCAATATGGTGGCAGGTCAGTGTGAAAACACCATCTCCTATTGATAACAATTGGCGCGAGAATCTTGGCGGTTATGAATGCACAGGTTTGCTAGATGCGTGTGTGTTTTATCCTGGCTAATTGCCGTGTTTCCCTGCCATATAATGTTGAAGGTGAGCGTGTAACTCCGTTTGATCTTGTTTGTTTTCTGGACGGTGCAGATGGTTTAGTGTCCACCGGATGTCATACGCTTTGGCTTTAGTGGCAAAAAATGTAATGGTATCATTTTTTTTGACCTCATTTTGACCGTTTAAAATGACCTCTCGTTTTGTGAAAGCAGTATCTTGAAATGTTTTATCTTCTTCTGGAAGAGCCGGTTTTTCTTTAAGTGCTCGTTTAATTTCATAATAGTCATGCATGTCTTTGTAAGAAAAGCTGGCTTCTATGTTGTTCTTATAAATATCTAACTCTGTATTTCGTTCAAGATCAGGGGATTGGGATGTTGGTGCCTGTACCTCATTATAACCCAATACAATCTTAACGCTTTCTATTAGTCTAGCTAGCAGCAGTAGCGTAACAGGAGTAGCTGCAAATGCAAATACCAGTATTGGCGTGACTGATGGGAACATAACTATACTAGAAATAATGGTGGCTGTTATTGTAACTAAAAATACAATGGTCGTTATTATTAAAGCAGGATGTTGTCCTAGCAGAGTAAGATAGTTTGATAAATCCGAATGATGCTTGTGAGTTATGCGATCCGTTAAAAACTCTATTAAGCTCGTTACTATATAACCTAAAATTGAGGCTGGAAAAATTGGATGAAGTAGCCCACTTAGTGATGCAGCAAACGATAGGCTTGGAAGTAAAGAAAACAAGGCTATGAAGGACAATATAATTAGAAGCAGGATCTTATGATTTAAAATAAAGCGCACCGGTGGAAGAACAAGATATCGAATGGGTACTAGCGTCGTATAATAGACAAGACTTCGTAGTAGAGTATATAACCACCAATTGCGATTTTTTCGCGCTTCATTATCCTCAGTGGTATCTACCCCAATAAATTGTGTACCAGAAAATCCTGCATAATTAAGGGCATGATCGGCGGCTGAATTAGGGCCTTTTTTATTTTCTGGCGCGGTAACGTGCAGCACATGCCATTCTGGTTTCCATACTCCAAAGCTAGATACCGCATCATCGCCTTGTTTTTGAATATAAACGGGTGGTTTTGTCTCGAAGCTATCCCAATGATCAAATTGGCTTTTACGAAAAGGGTTATATAAACCAGGGGGATTAAGTGCATCAAATCGTGAGAACGTCGCACCACCATCAAAGGTATTTCCACCTAGATCAATTGCTAATAGTTGGGCTAATCCTCCGCCTAAGCTAGTACCGCATACGTGTATTTTGTTGGTTTGTTGATTAAGCCAGCGATTAATAGTTGCGCGTCCAGAGCGATATAATTTTTTACCGGCTGTTTCAAATGCTTCTAGGTCGGTGTTAATCGTAGTAAAAAAACCTTGGCCAGCTGGGTATGTTGTTCCCATAAATACTAAATGTGATTCTGCTTGAGCGTTATGAATAGGTTCTAGGCCATAAGCAAAGACGCGATCATGATCGGCAAGAAATAATTTTTTCAAACCAGATGTTGGTGTAAGTTCAATGGGTACTATTTTATAGTCAATCAATTGCCAACGATCGTCCACATATTGAGGAATGGCGATTGATTCGTAGGGCGAAATATCAGCAAAAGGTAAGTAGGTTAAGCAATTACTGAGAAATAGATCGGCTTGATTTTTTTCTAGTATAGTTAATTGTCTACCATTTAATTGAGAAAACACATGTTGAAAACCTTGTTGAAAAGCATAACGCATGGCACGTGTTAATTGATGATCTCGTTCTACAAAAACAGCATTAAATGTTTGCAACGTTAAAAGTCTACGCCAGTTGTCAGTCCATCCCATCATTAAAACTCGCAATAAATTACGTGTGCGAATGCGTTGATTGTTTTCTAGAGTATTTTCGGCAGTCTCTGTTTCAAAGTCTGTGGAGGGATAAAAATTTAAATCTAGTCCGGTTGCATGTAGTTCGCCGTTTAACATAATAGTTCGATTTTTAGGCTACAAATAATTTGATTTATTTTAGCACATAAAGATTTAAATGATAACATCATGGTTGTTGGTGATTATAATTAATTTATAATACTGCTATGGCGGTAATTTCAATCTTTTTCTATGTAAGTTTTTTTAATAAAAGATAAATAAGCCAATATTTGCTGTTGTAGCAGTAAAAAAAGCTTATTTAAATAAAAATATTATGTAAAAACTTTTATTTGGTTATTATTGCTGCTATAACAGTAATAAATGGCATTTTTGGTATGATATGACATGTCCTCAAATACAATTGCAAAAATAGTTCATTATTACCGCAAACAAAGTGGCTTATCACAACAAGATTTGGCTAGGTTAGCTGGTGTTGGAAAAACCGTTATATTTGATATAGAAAAGGGTAAAGAAACGGTACGCTTAAATACAATATTAAAAATATTTGATGTTTTAAATATCAAAATGACATTTGAAACCCCTTTTCCACAGTCAACGGATAATGAATCATGAAAAAAGCCCGTGTATTGGTTAATGGCATTGAGGCGGGAATACTAGAAGAATTACAAGAGGGCAAATATCAGTTTACTTATCTCTCGAATTATCAGGGGGCGCCTGTTTCTCTTACCATGCCTTTGGTTAATCCGCGTTATGACTTTGATTGTTTCCCTCCATTTTTTGAGGGATTGTTGCCAGAAGGCGCCATGCTTGAAGCATTGTTACGTAAATATAAAATAGATAAAAATGACTATTTTATGCAGTTGATAAAAGTAGGCGAAGATGTAGTGGGTGCGGTGACGATTGAGGAGTTTCAATGAAGCGTTGTCCTATAACCTACGACATCATAGATGACACAGAAAATTACTCACCACGCGGATTGCGCCTCCTTTCGCCTCAGTTAAAAGCACTTAATTCATTAGAGTTTAGCGCTGTAGAGCAACGTCAAGAAGCCATCGATCGCGTAGGAAAAATGTCAATTCAGGGGGTGCAAAAGAAATTAAGTGCGCAATTAAAAATTAAAGCGGCCTGTTTTGATGTGGTTGATCATCATGGTCATTATATTTTAAAACCACAAAGTGATATTTATCCTGAATTGCCAGAAAATGAAGCGCTCACCATGTCCTTAGCTAAAATTGTTGGTCTTGAGGTACCCATCCATGGTTTGGTTTATTCTAAAGATAACAGTATGACGTATTTCATTAAACGATTTGACCGCGTAGGGCATAATAAAAAATTAGCTCAGGAAGATTTTGCTCAGTTATTAGGAGAAGATCGTTATACAAAATACGAAAGTTCAATGGAGAAGGTCGTTAGCGTCATAGAAAAATATTGTACGTTCCCAAAAATTGAGTTTGTTAAATTATTTAAATTAACTTTATTTAATTTTCTTGTTGGTAATGAAGACATGCATTTAAAAAATTTTTCCCTTATCACCAAAGATGGGAAAATTTCTCTATCACCTGCTTATGATTTGCTGAACTCAACTATCGCTCAAAAAAATGCTAAAGAAGAAATGGCGTTACCAATAAGAGGTAGAAAAAATAATTTAACTAAACATGACTTGATTGATTATTTTGCTGCGGATAGGTTGGGATTAAATCCTCAAATTATTGCTAAAATCCTGGGGGACATTCAAGGCGCTATTCCTAAATGGCAAGCGTTAATTAGTGTTAGCTTTTTATCAACGACCATGCAAGAAAAATATCTACAATTACTAGAGGCTAGATGTGCGCGATTATATAAATAGGGTCCATTAATGCATGCATTGTATGTTAAATTTTAAATGCATTAAGAGGCGATATTTGTTGACGCACCCAGGTATTTCGCCAATTAAATAGTATCTTCTGTAATATCAATCATCATTTGCAATGCTTTTTTTGCATTATTGATAACCCAGTTTTGATCGGCTGTTTGCAAGCGGTTACGTGATCCAGAAAATTCATTAACCACATCACCTGCTTTAACTTCGTTATACGCCATGGTTTTGCCTTGACGAAGTAAATCGAGTAACGCAATCAAATGGGGTGGATCGTTACGTGACATGGTGGCACAGCCACAGCCGACATTTTTTTCATCGGTTAATCGGGGGGCCTCTGCTAAGTTAACTACCTCAATGCCCAAGCGTTTACAGTGCTGCTTGAGATTATCTACCATGTGATTTTCGGTGCCAATCGCGTAGCGCTTTGTCCTTGCACGGTCATTGACAACATAATCCCAAATAAAAGCAGTTGAGCCTGCGTGTTGAGCGATGCGTACCACATCGTTGCGGCATTCTGGATGCACGATGGTAGTATAACCATGCTTATGCCAGTAATCACACATATCTGGCTCATAATGAGTATGCACGGCGCATTGGCTAGCAAAAAGAATTAATTCTGCAGCATCAAATTTGGCTAGGGTCGGTTTATCTTGAGAGGCCAGGGAATATTGCGCGCCAGCGGTTCCGCCTGGCCAGTAAGCTAGATTTTTAATGCCTAGCCAATAGGCTACGTTTTCACCCATGTGTTGATCGGGTATAAATAGGATTTTTTTGTGCTGCTTTTGAGCCCATTCGAATATTTTTTCGGGCTGACGCCGTCCTGTACCTCTCCAATCCCGACGGCGTCAGCCCCGAGTCCCGCCGCCAGACGCTCGACGCCGTGGCTG
>CAZZGV010000150.1:0-5132 GCA_964654255.1 uncultured Legionella sp.
TCCAGTTAAGTGCATTATCTCTTAACTGGGTGTATTCATCCATTAGACCACGTCAGTATGTGTATGACGACTGTCTCGCTCCATACTCAAAATTACCTCTTCACGTTTTAAAGCAAGAGGCGTTGTGTAGCACGCCTCTGTTTGAATTAGCTTTCCTTGTAAAATGGCATCAGTAATTTGTGCTTTAGCTGTATGCGGGTTGACGCCTGTCTTTATCAACGCCTCAACAAAATCGGCTCGTGTTAATGATTTTTTAGATGCACTGTCTATTTCCTCTGCAAGACAAAACAATGACGCTTCCCGAATCAATTCACCACACCCAATTTGCCTTATCACTTCTTTTTCAATATCAACCCATTGCGCTCTGCCCACTGCATGTTGAAGGGCCACATCCATTAACTCTCTTTCAAACATAATGGATTGGCGTTCGGTAAGATGGTCTATCGCGTAGTTCACGGATTGCATAGCAGCCTCACGAACTGGAATACATTTCTCTTGTAAATAGCTGTGGTCTTTAGGGGGCTTTTCAAACGAAATACCAAGTTCTTTCGCTTGTTGTTTCCAGGTTTGATGAAGTGTTGCTCTATCTAATACCTTCTTTTTCTTCCGACTTTGTAAAGCCGCTTGTTGCTTTTGTGCACTGGTGGCCGTCTCTCTATGTAAACCTTGCGCTTCCAAATGCGCATCTACCTCTTGATAACGTTGGCTAAACGCTTCAATTTGCGCTCTCGTGATGTGGGCTAATTCAAAATTACCATCACGTCCAAAACGAAGGTTATAGCCCAATTGTTGAAGACCTGCGGCAAGCTCTGCATTATAAATCGCACCTAAAAATCGCGTTGATTTAATGATGTCATCGTTTTTTAATGCGCGCCATGCACCATCCCGACGCTTGGTTAAGTTCAATACAATCGCATGGGTATGGAGTTGTGGGTCTTGTGCCCGGCTGGTTTCATGGCGAAAGGTAGCCACGGTAAGATTATGGGTCATCTCAATTTGAGTCTTGCCCTTTATTTTCTGACGCGCTTGTGCACGGCGCTCTGCCATTTCAATTGCTTTCTGAACAGCACGCTCATGCGCCTTGATAATATTCTTATCACCTTGAATTAAGGCTTGTAACGAAACACTTTTAGGTGCTGAAAATGTTAAATCAATTCCTAAGCGTGTTTTGCTATCAAGCCGTATAGAGGTACGATTGATTTGATGCTCTGAATCAATATAACCTGCTAATAGTTCTCTAAATCGTTTGGAGTCCACCTCACCTTCAAGACCAAGGATGCGCGCACCCTCCCCTTGCCAGCTCGTTGCATCAAGTGTGCTCGAGTAATAATCATCAAGTGTATCTTGATAATAACTCGCTAACTTTCCCACATCTTTGCGGGTTAAGAGTTTATGACTCAACATGCGTCGCCGCCATCAAAGGCACGCATCTTAAGCTCATATTGTTGAATTGCTAATGGCACTCTCGTAATAGGGTAATCGCCTGCAAATGCTACATAGGCTGTGAGTTCTGGAAGGTGGGACAGTTCCGTGGGACTGACTACACGCTCACGTATCGTTTGAATCGAACGTGAGGTACTAACCTTATCTCCTTGGTTTCGGCTATAAAGAATGCGCTCTACTTCATGCTCACCTAGGCAAAGGCTCATGTCTTCGTTGGTTTTAGGGTCGGTTCTTGAGCCACCTAATACTACTAGCGTTCTAAAACAAGAACGCAACGTTTGCGCACACTTCACACCATAAATGTCATCGGCTTGTGAGGTAGATTGTAAGCCTGCAACAACACGTAATCCGTGTTTACGGCCCTTGGTGAGCGCTGCTTCCAAGCTAGCTAACTTTTCTAATGAGGCCAGTTCATCAATAACGAGCCAGATGCGTCTTGTATCCTCTTCTGGTAGAGACAGCACCGATGTACACAACACATCGACCCAAGCAGAAATAAGCGGCTTTAAGGCAACACCCATGTCTTCTCGCCAGGTAATATAAAGATTGCCCGCCTCTTCTTTTTCTAACCACGAGCGAAGACTAAAATTCCCGGCTGGCATGCTTAAGTGCTCGGATAACTTATCGGATAAAATAAATCGGGCAGACGATAACGCGCGTGTTGCCTCACTTGAACCTGCAAACAAGGATTCAGCTAAGGTTCCTTGTAAAAATTGCCTTAAAGCCTCTGGCTCTTCAATGGTCGTCCAATGAAACAAGGCATGCACAGATGGATTGCCAATCAGCGCTAATTTTTTTGCGGTTTCTCGTAACAGTAAGCGTCCATAGCCTGCCCACTCTTCTGCTTCATCGGTTCGCCCTCTCGGCACAATGGATAAGGCGTAACGATGAAAATCATAGTCATTTCGAATTTCATTAAAGAAGGACCAACCTTCTGTGCGTGCATCATACGGATTTAAAATAACATCGTTATCGCAACCTAATTTTGAAAGCATATCGCCATTGGGGTCAACAATGACCATACGGTCGCCTCGTTTGATGGCACTGGCTACCAATTCTCGCATCAAGACGGATTTCCCGGTTCCTGTGGCTCCATTGATGAGCACATGCAAGGCTTCTATTTTTTTAGGCATGCCAATGCCCGCGATTGAAATTTGTGCTCCACGCGTTTTGGTAAGGCGTTTTAATTTTCGGCTGTCTACTATTTTGGTACCCCGAATAAATGTGCGAAACGGCGCACCCCGAAATTCAGACTGGGTGAATTTTGAAAGCAAAAGTATGGTCATGATGGCTAATGCTAGACCGGCCAATAAGGCACCTAGCAGTAAAGGATTTGACGGTGTTAAGGTGGCCACATCCATTAAAGCCAGATACTTAGGTGAATATAACGT
The DNA here is from genome assembly GCA_964654255.1 of uncultured Legionella sp. Classification (GTDB taxonomy): domain Bacteria; phylum Pseudomonadota; class Gammaproteobacteria; order Legionellales; family Legionellaceae; genus CAZYME01. Next base: position 2,835 of record CAZZGV010000150.1, read on the forward strand.
TTCAGTTGATTCAACCGCCCATAACCAGAAACCGAACGGGAAGGTAATCAAGACTAACGCATAAAGCTGAAGTTTTTTTATTCCACCCATTTATAACGTCCTTATTGAATAACCCAATCGATTTAATTCACCTTGGGCAATTTTGACATGCTCAGGGCGACACAATTGTCTTAGTAATAACAACAGTTCTAAAAGCGTCGCATCGGAGCTTGAATTATTATTGCCGGCAATATTTTTTTGAGCTTCAATGTCCTCCATCAGTAATCTTAAACTTGCAATCTCACAGCGCACATGCGTAAGAACTGCACGGGTTTCATCTTGTGCTTCTAACCGCTCTCGTAAAAATGAGGCCAGTGGTTTTCCAAGGCTTGCTGCCTCCTCTTGATAGGCTAATTGCATTTCCTGCTTCAGTCTTAATTGGATTGGATGACCTAATAACATCATTACTTCCTCGTAGTGTTGCTTGTAGTGTTAACATGACTGATTTCATATGAGCTTTAGCCCTATGCCGTAGTGGTTGAACACTACGGCATAAATCAGTGGTTTTTAATAATTACATTATTTTTCAAATACTTATTTGCACCTAACAGGTGCGTATTGTGTATGACTAAATTTAAGGAGCAAACATCTCTTTTTGCATGTATCGGAACGTCAAATTTCATCGATATCACCAAAGAGCGTCCCATTTCACCATGTGCGCAGCACATGGATATCGGCGCTTTATTCATGGCTAATTCCTTTGTAATACACAGACGTCATCTGACGGCCATTGGCCATCTTTTTCAGCTGAACCACAATATCAATCACTTCATGTAGCTCACGATGAATATCTTCATCACGCATGCTTGGGACATTGTTTAATTTGTACATTTGCGTCATGCGCATAAAAGCAACTCTTGGGTTTGGTGCATGAATAGTGGTAATTGAGCCTGCATGCCCTGTGGAGCTTGCGCTTATCAGGTCAAGGATTTCACGTCCCCGCGTTTCTCCCATTAAAATCCTATCGGGGCGAAGCCTGAGCGCGCATTGCACTAAATCTTGCATGGATAATTTAAGCTTTTGCCCCTCTAGCCCTTTCGGTGCTAATAAAGCGACACGATTTTGATGCGGGATATCGATTTCATAGGTATCTTCAAGCGTAATAAGACGCTCATGGGCTGGAATGTGGGCAGCGCATGCATTTAAAAACGTGGTTTTGCCAGATGATGTTTCACCTGAAATCACGATGTTCTTTTTAAACAGTACTGCAAGTGCTATAAAGTCTGCCCACAAACCTGCTTGATATAATCGTCTTAGTCCCTTTTCTTCTGTAGCTAAATCACACTCATCACTTGCACGCATATCAAAAGGTTTTACATGGCTATAAAAATTGGAGTGTCGGTAATCATCTAGTGTCTGTTTTTTAATAGAAGAACGCCTAATGGATAAGGTATAGCATTTAGAGGCCGGTGGAATCACCAATTGCACCCTCGAGCCATCTTGCAAATTCCCCGACAAGATAGGTGAATCCCCATTTAACATTTGCCCATTTTCATTGGCAATCAAGGTAAATAAACGCCTTAGGTGTTGCGTATCAAGTATCTTCATCTCTATACGTTCCATATGTCCTTGTTGCTCTACAAAGACTTCCCCTGGTTTATTAATTAATATTTCAGATACATCGCTTTTATCGAGTAGGGATTGAAGAGGCGCTAATAATCCCGTAGCGCCCGGCATAAAATGAGTGGTTAGTGTTTCCATAATCCCCTCTTCGCAAATAGGCGAGGTGTTACTGATTGCTTTGCCTCCCCTACACCACTAAAGTCTAAATCATGTGCGACAAACACATTAATGCGAGTGCCTTGATTGATTTGCATAGTGGGTTTTATCATCATGTCCTGCTCCAACATTTGCGCCCCACCCTGCTGAAAACTGTTGGCGATTTGCATGCGGTATTGAGAGCGCGAGTTAAATTCATCTTGACCATTTACCCCATTGTTCGCCGCAAAGGCACCCAACATAGATAGCAGCGCACCACTTCCAAATCGTTCTAAGAAATGCCTATCTACAACATCGGCACCCTGGCCTGCACGTCCCAGCGTATCGGTGCCTGGACTATTGAGTGTGACAATCACACCATTACTCATTTGCACTCGATTCCAAACCACCAGCAATCGACTTTGTCCTTGCGCGACATTAGCGTTAAATTGCCCAACCAGGGTTGCGCCTTTAGGGATGAGCAAATGCCCGCCTTCCAATGAGTACACATCGCGAGTGGTAATGGCGCGCACCATGCCGGGGAGCTCTGAGTGAATGGCG
>CAZZGV010000151.1:0-5072 GCA_964654255.1 uncultured Legionella sp.
TTTTTCGATGGTAGCATTTTCTTTGATGTAATTTAAAAGTCCAGCAAATAAGTCTCGATCGTATTGTTTTTTTTCGTCATTTTTCATATATCACCTACTTGTTTTAAAAATCATAATTATAATAAATGGGGCTTTGTGCTGGGCAATTTTTTTAATTGGTAATGTTGTATCGTTATACTATATTTAGTTAAACGAGCTTCAATCGTAAATTTATTTTTGAGCATTTTAATTTTAAAACCCTAAAGCTGCATTCTTAGCTGGAACAGCGCTCTCAGCATCATCCTGCCGCCTTTTTGGTGCTGTGCCCGATTCAAAAAATCCGGTAGTTTTGACCACTTGCTCAGTATTAAACCCTAATTCTTGTAACGCTAGCGGGTTTAAATTTTCACGCGACTGCGTGAGATCAGCGGTTCTTACCTCATCTAGGCGGCTAATGGCCTTCAAATCAATATCGATGACTAGCGGGCTCTTCACCCCGAGATAACGATTCGGCTGAAGGACCAACTCCCAGGCGCGTATTAATGTAAAATTGAAACCAAGACCAGAATTAGAAGTCGTTAGGGGAAACCACGAACCATGCTGGCCAATTGTCTTGTTGTAAAAAGTTAACACCCTCGGTAATGTTGCTTCGTTGAACTCAGGCCTCGGGGTAAATGAGCGGTCGAGTCGGCAATATTCTTGAGCTACATGAGCAGGAACATTGCGTTGCTCTTTACCTATATCCCACAACGCGGCGTTCATAGCTGCCCAATTTTGTGTGATAAACCAATTACTATGGCCATCAATATAGCGCTGACAGGCTTCTTTGAAAGGTGTGAAATCAAAGTGGGCGCCGCGGTGTTCTTGACCTGCTTGGTTGTAAACCAAACCGACTGGTTGACTTGTTGCGTCCTCGATGCGTTCCATTTCATCGATACGCGCTGCCATGAATGCTTTGGTTTCTTCACTCATGTGATGTTCTAGCATGCGGCACATGTGGGTGTCTTTAGCCCAGTAGGCGTATTCGTAAGCTGTACAGTTGAAGGTTCGACCTGAATAATCAGTGAAGATGCCTGGCGTTCGCAGTAAGGTTTGGGTATTAGCAGGTGTTGTCGTCAGTAACGCCTCTGCTTCCTCTTGTTTGCCTTTGGCCACATCGTGTAAAAAACGATGTGTTTGGAAACTTGGATGCGTGCGAATTGCCTCTTTAGCCGCTGTGGGTAGACGCTCAAATTGCTCATCATTGATTCGTGCAAGCAAGGTCTCAACATCCACCTCTACATCGCCGCTCACTACTTCATTTCGGTGAGGTACCTCGGCAGGATGGATTGCAAAATCAGCGCGAACGCTGACGAAATAATCGGGATTGCTGGATGCAGCTATCGGGTCAATGATTTCAGCGAAGTTGACACAAATAGAGCCTTGATGGGTTACAAATTTAGCTGTTTCTCCCGTGACTTCTTTGTTTAAAATCATAAAGTCATCCATATGAGGATTTTCACCCGTGGTAACTGTAAGGTAGGTCCGTTCAAATGTTTGTCGAATGGTGGTTGAATCATCTGCATTGAGTGCACGTAATAAGCCAAATGTACCAGCATTCTCATTACAAAAAATACAAATGGCTCTTTCTACATCCTCGCCACTCGTTAAGGCCGTGGATATCACACTGACTAATTCATTACTTAACTCAGGTGATGCATCGAGAGCCACCCCAAAATTTTGAGCACTAATCCCTTTGGCTTTGCAATACACATTCAGGTTCGCTAGAAAAAATTGAGTTAGTATCGATAAACGCTCTGTTCTATCGCCCACGGTGGTTATGGTTGGAATACTATAAAAAGGCGGCGTGGGCAGTGTTTCCCACACATCACGGGCACAAGCACCTAATAAAGCCCCAATGTAATCCTCTCGTGTAGCATCTGCTCCAAAACCCATGAGGGCATCAATCACCTCTTTGGTTGCAGGCGTCCCATCGGTGCATTGGGTAAAATCAATAGCTAACCCAAAAAGCGCTGAACTCTGTTCCCTTAAAGCCTGCTGAATATCTGCAAAGCTTGGCCCTGCAGATATTGCACTTAATACGGCTGTTGTAAGCCGGGTACCTGGGTCAGTTGCTGCTACCACGGTCGTAGGAAACGTGCTATGCATCGCATTATACAATGGAGATTGAGGGGTTCCTGCCGCATTATTGGTTCGGTTCACATTAAATACTGGATTCACCACTCGGGAGAGACTATCTTGAGCACGTGGCCGTAACTGAATGCTATATAAATTAGACGGTCTTGCCAGAAAAGCACTCATCGCATCACCATAGCTCAAACGCATCGCTGAAACCGCTTCAATGTAGGCTTCTATTTGCGCGAGCCGTGCTTCTTTACCTGCCCGTTTCGCATCACCTGCCTCCAGTAATCCAATATCAAAAGCTAATGCTTCTTTATAGGCAGTTACTTCTTGCAGTGCGCCACCATCAAAAAATTCTCTCAATGCCACGGTAGCTTTACACGTATTATCCGTACTGATTTCTTGCCCTCCTACAGCCGGGACCATCAGGTGAACCTTATTGGTGATAGGGTTAATGTGGATATATCGAGGTGATACTGGCTCTGATAATGGAATATGCATCGTTAAATTGCTCGTTTATTGATCAATTGCAGGGAATTATAGGGCGAAATGTATTAAATGTAAACATTGTGTGTTATGACAAAATTTCCGGTGTTGTTTGCTAAATCATCAATTTTGCTGTACAATTATTTTACATGATAACAACAAGGAAGACATCATGAGACGGGTTTCAACTTCATTATTTTTGTTAAGCGCAGTCGTATTACTTGCTGGCTGTTCCTATGTTCAAACAACATGTCCTAGTGGTGGTTGTGGTTATGTTTCTACATCCAGCTACGTTACAACCACAAGTTGTTGTTCTGCAAATAAAACGTATGTTGTAAAAACTACTTGTTGTCCTACCTGCAACCGATGTAATGCTCCATACTATGGTGCTTATTATGGTTCAGCATGGGATCCTGGTTATGGATATGGTTACGGTTCCTATAATACTGGTTGGTACTAGATGGCTCTAGATTATAGCAAGTAAAAAAAAATCCCCGCGTTCGCAGGGATTTTTTTTACTTATTATTGAAGGTTAAGGTAATGTACCGTTACTATTATTGTGAATAAATAAATACAGCGAGTTAAAGTGGTCAATACGTTGCTAATTTTTTTTGGTGCGGGTCTTGGTGGCGTGTCTCGATATTGGGTCTCAAATGGTGTTTATTGGTTGCTAGGGCGTCAATTTCCTTATGGTACATTGGTTGTTAATGCCAGCGGCTCATTTTTAATTGGTTTGTTATTTATTCTCATTATGGATAGGGCAGGCAGCATCGGGTTTCAATTACGCCCGTTTATATTAATTGGTTTTTTGGGAGGTTATACAACATTTTCTTCTTTTTCTTTGGAAACGATTAATCTATTTGAAAGTGGCGCATGGTCTAGTGCTCTCTTAAATATAGTATTAAGTACCATTATATGCATTGGGTTAGCTTGGCTAGGTGTTTTAGGAGGAAGGCAATTGTGAAAACTACAACGATGGTTTTTGTAAGGGTTTATGTAACGGAGTCGTCCCATCTTCTGAATAACATTATGCATTATTTAAAAAATGAGGCAAAAATTCGTGGCATGAGTGTTTTTCGTGCGGTTAGTGGTTTTGGAGAGTCGAGTTCTCATACAGCGATGATGGTGGATCTTTCGCTTGATTTACCATTAGCGATTGAATTTTTTGATGTTAAAGCAAAAATTGAACCTGCATTGGATTATTTGAGTCAAATTATTAAAGACGAGCATATTATTTTTTGGGATGTAAAAACGAACAATTAGTTAAAGCGATGCTATCGCGAACTTAGTCGGGGTTTGGGATAGCATGTTTTAACGTTATGCACGTAATGTCAGGACATCACATTTAGCATGATGCACCACAGCGTGCGCAGTACTGCCGAGAAATGACGGTAAGTTACTAGGCGCGTGGCTACCAATGATAATCAAATTACAAGACAGTTCTTCAACTTTCTTTAGTACATTGACTTTGATTGAGCCAATTTCCACAAATTGTTGGCTAGCTGGAATATTCAATGCGTCTCCCAGCGTTCTCATGACGGCTTCTGCATCATCCTTAATTGGATGATCAAATTCAGCAAATCCAAGCCCTTGTGCCAGTTGAAGGCTCGCGGGTGGCTCAATCACATGAAGTAAGTAAAGTCGGGCATGAAAACATTTTGCAATTTCAACCGCTTGTTGACACATGTGAAAGTGATTTTCACTTAAATCTGTTGCATGTAAAATATGGGTATACATAAGTCCTTCATACAAAAGAATAATTCAAGATAAATTTAAGTGTAAATCATGCAAATACGTTTCACAATGCTTAAGATACGAAACAAGAGACTCTTCGTTTGGTAATTGGGCGTTGGGGGAAATTTCAAGTAATGGCATTAATACAAAATCACGCTTCACCATTTCGGGATGAGGCACTATTAGACTAGCGTGATTAATCACTTGTTTTCCATAAAGTAGCACGTCAATATCCAACGTTCTGGGCCCCCATCGTTTTTTCCGGACTCGTTGCTGTATATTTTCAATTCGTTGGCAAAAACGTAATAGGCTATGTGCTGGCAGAGACGTATTCAGCGCGATCACCATGTTACAGTAGGGTGGTTGCGAATGGACTCCATAAGGGCGGCTGAAATAAATATTAGATATTCCGGTAACAGTTGATCTTGGTAATCGTTTTAGCAGAATAAGCGCTCGTTTGAGTTGACGTTTAGGTGAGCGTAAATTGCTACCCAATCCTAGATAACATACGGTCATATTTTTGTAGATGGTTTGCGTGGTTTTTTGCGTGGCTTTGGTGTTGCTGTGGTAATAGCCGCAACCATACTGGCTTGTGTATCTGTATCAACGTCTTGGAATGTTGTCCACCACTCTGCCAGTTCTAGTGACTCATCTCCTGCTAATGCTCGTAAGGCAAGAAAATCATAGGCTGCTCGAAATCGCGGATGTTCTAGTAAATGATATGCGCGGTTTCCTGTGCGTTTTGAAAAGCG
>CAZZGV010000152.1:0-5023 GCA_964654255.1 uncultured Legionella sp.
AAAAATATGTTGAAACAAAATAGGGTCACCGCCGCCAGCTGCTTCGAAAAAGCTCGTGCCAAAATGCCGATCGGCCAACATCATGGTGACAGCGCCAGCTAACACAGGCATGATGGCAATCAGTAAAAAAGCAGTGACTAACCAGGTCCAAACGAAAACAGGCATTTTCATTAGTGTCATGCCTGGTGCACGCATGTTAAGAATGGTTGCAATGATATTAATCGAGCCCATAATCGAGGAAATCCCCATCATATGAATCGAGAAAATCATAAAATCATGACTGGGAGGGGCAAATTTTGTCGATAGCGGCGCGTACATGGTCCAGCCAAAATTGGGACCACCACCAATGTGAAACAGTGTTGAACCTAATAAAATAAAGGCAAAAGGTAAAAGCCAAAAGCTCCAATTGTTTAATCGAGGCAGTGCCATGTCTGGCGCCCCAATCATTAGTGGGATTTGCCAGTTTGCCATGCCGGTAAAGGCTGGCATAACAACCCCAAACAGCATGATTAAGCCATGCATGGTGGTCATTTGATTAAAGAAATTTGGGTCGACAAAGCGATGACCTGGTTGGAATAATTCAGCACGAATTACTAGAGCCATGCTGCCAGCAACAAAAAAACTTATCATTGCTAGCCAAAGATACAACGTACCTATGTCTTTATGGTTTGTGGTAAACAACCAGCGCTTGATAAAACCAAGAATTCCTTTGCCTTGTTCTGGTCCATGATGGTCGTCGTGTTCATCATCTATTGTGTGACCGTGTACTAATGTATCACTCATCGAAAACCTCCGGGCTGAGCTTTATTCACTATTGTGGGTTCTTGAATTTCACCGCGACGGACATTGGCAACGTCCGTTGGTTGAATTACATCGTCTGTATTATTTCCCCAAGCATTGCGCTCGTAGGTTGTAAGTGCAGCGACTTCTTCGTCAGTTAATTGATCTTTATACGGTTGCATAGCAGATCCTGCGACGCCATTTAATATCAAGCTAATATGCCTGGAAATAGGTTTTCCAATGGATACCGAGCTATTTTTAAGCGCTGGGTACAACGGCGGAATCCCTTTTCCATTTACTTGGTGGCAAGCCGCACAAATTTGATTGTATTTATCTTTGCCCAATTTCATTAATTCGGCACGGGTCATAACCTTTTGTGCGGCAGGTACGTTTTCTGTTGTTGCGTATTTATCCTCAACTTTAGTTTGTTGGCTAACCCATTGGGCAAATGCCTCTTCGCTAACTGCTTCAACGACAATAGGCATAAATCCATGATTGATACCGCAAAGTTCTGTACACTGTCCGCGATAAACACCAGGCTTTTCAATTCGTGCCCACGCTTCATGCATAAACCCAGGAATTGCATCACGCTTTATGCCGAGCTCTGGTACCCACCAGGAATGAACGACGTCATTTGATGTGACAATAAACCGAATTTTTTTATTTATAGGTACAACAACAGGTTTATCTACCTCTAGCAAGTACCATTGCCCTTTGGGTTGTTGGTTTTGAATTTGGCTGTACGGTGTTGATAAATTACTAAAATAGCTAATACCTTGGTCTAAATATTGATATTGCCATTTCCACTGATAGCCTACTACTTTAATCGTTACATCAGACTCTGTACTATCTTCTTGGCGAATTAAAACTTTGGTAGCTGGGATAGCAAGTCCAATTAATATTAAGAAGGGTATAAGGGTCCAGATAATTTCCAGGCGAGTATTCACATGAAACGTCGCTGGCGTATAACCTTTTGATTTTCGATGATGAAATAGCGAGTAGAACATGATCCCGAAAACAATGATCCCGATGACCGCACATATGGCTATTGCCACCATATGTAAATCATAGATATCTTTACTGATGGGGGTAACCCCTTTATACATGTTCATCTGCCAGGTATCAGCAGCGGCTAATACTGATTGCATAGGTAACAATGTGGTTAGCATGGTTGCCATTCTGCAGACGTTTAACTTATTTAACATCCCCGTTCCTCACCTTGTTAAATTACGTAATTATCATCAATCATGTTCGTGTTGCTCGATTAACAAAGAGACGTTGGGCCTGTTGGGTTATCAACAAGTCCCGTATGTTTACGTAAACTATTTATTACCACAAAGAAAAATTACCTTCAGTTTTTGATTGGCTGACAAGGTACTTAATCGCATCAATAACTTCCCCAGTGGTGCAGTGTTCACAGCCTCCGTTGACGGGATGTTCTTTACCGTTAATTGTTTTTTCAACCAATACATCAATATTTTGAGCAATTAATGGTTTCCAGGCTTCTTTATCGCCAATTTTTGGGGCCCCCAGTTTGCCTTCGTTGTGGCAGACGCTACAGTTTTCATTGTAGAGGTCTTTGCCATTGGATGGGAATTTTTTGGCACCATTAGATTTAACATCTAGCCATTGTGAACGTGATAATGATTTATTAAGGATGTAGTCAACCGCCGACATGAGATCATTATCAGAGCATGTTACGCACGCCCCTTTGACTGGCATACTGTTATAGCCATTAATTGTATGACGATATAGACCAGTCAAACCACTGGATTTCAATCGTAGATACCAATTGGGTCCATTACCTATTCTAGGTGCTGTCATCTGCCCGTTTTGGTGGCAAATAATGCAGGCATTTATATACACTTGTTTGCCGCGTTTTAGCGTTGGTTGTTTCTCTGAAGGAGCAATGCCTAACGGCTCTTCGCTAACAACGGTTTTTAGATAAGTAGCGATAGCCAGTTGGTCTGCTTGAGTTAAGTAGCTTAGACTGTTGTGGTTAACTTCAGCCATGGGGCCTGCAACGGGACCTGCTTTATTGATAAGCTCGCCACGAGCAAATACATCGGCTACATCATAGCGGTTTGCAGGATGCAAGCCGAATTTAGTAATGTTGGGTGCCCAATAGCCATCAATAAATCCACCTGTTAAATAGAACCGTGTTTTAGGCGCACCGAAAACGTTTAATGGCGTATGGCACATGCTGCAATGGCCTAAACCGTCGACAATGTATTTGCCACGATTCCACTCAGCCGAACGATCGGCATCGTATTGTAAATCTGGGCTGGGGAAAAAGAATAAGAAATTCCAGCCCCATAAGGAGAATCGTGCCCCAGGTACGCCAAACGGAAACGGCAGGGGTTTATTTTGCAGTTCGACAGCGGGAATACTCATAAAATAAGCATACAACGCACGCGCGTCGTCATCGGTCATATTGGAAAAATAGATGTAGGGAAACACAGGAAAGTAGTTTCGTCCTTTGGGGTCTCTTCCCTCTTTGAGTGCACGTATAAAATCTGCTTCAGTCCAGTTGCCAATACCTGTCTTTTTATCAGGTGTAATGTTGGGACTATAGAACGTGCCAAAGGGGGTTTCTAATGGGAGACCACCTGCAAAAGCAGGCGTTCCAGCCTTAACATCTGTATGACAAGCAATGCAGTCACCTATTTTGGCCAAGTACTCACCGCGTTGTATAAGGGTTGCTTGATCCCCTGTTGTGGGCGTTGTGGGTGGATACGTAGGGTAATAACCATCAACCAACGGTTCTATTCGTTTATAGGTGCTAGTATCAGCGGCATGTAACGACGCGCATATGCTTAACATTACTGCCACAACACATAAAAAGACCGTATTGTTTTTTAACAAAGAGCCCACGCTCCCTCCTTAAACTACTATCTTGGATAACCACTGATTAGACGTCTTTGGAAAGACGTCTATGGATAAAGTAAACGCGGCATTTTATACCCCTAGCACTATAACTTGCAATATAAGACATCACTGTTATGATGACGTCGATTTAAAATAACAATTTTTAAGGAATATTTTATGGCCTGGAAAGCGGCGTTGAATTTAACTCAGTTGCAACAAAACATTCGTGAAACGGTTGTGATTGATGGGCATAAAATTTTATTTATTTGGCATGATGATCAAATTCATGCAGTGCAATCGCAGTGTCCTCATCTTAAGCTGCCACTTACAAAGGGAAAAATTACTGATGATTGTGCGTTGGTTTGTCCTTTTCATAAGAGTGAATTTGATTTAAAAACTGGCGAAGTTAAATGTTGGTCTCCTTGGCCGCCTGCGTTAGGTTCATTGTTAGCAAAATTTTCTAAACCAAAAGAATTGCGGATTTATCCGACATTGGTTGATAAAGGGCAAATTTTTGTAGAGCTGGAGAGTGACGCAGTTACCTATTAACTTACAATTGCTCTACTTCGTTTGCAACGATGGATTTCGCGGGATCTTGCTGAGCTTGTGTAAACACAATAAATAGCCGAATAATGCCATGTGGTTTCAATCCCGGCTATTTTGTGATATTATTCGAACACATTGTATCAAAATAAAGCAATTGTTATGCCAATTTATCTTAACGGTTTATTACTGGGATTGTCTCTAATTACTGCATTAGGGCCGCAAAATATTTTTTTAATTCGGCAAGGGGTGATGCGTAGGCATGCAGTTTTATCGGCGATAACGTGTTTTTTTTGTGATGCGATTTTAATTATTGCTAGTGTTGTTGGTTTGCGGCATTTATTAGAGGATCATGCGGCATTTCGAGTAGGAATGACATGGTTTGGTGCATTATTTTTGCTTTATTATGGTATTAGTGCATTAAAACAGGCGCTTAGTAAACGTTTACCCCAAGTTTCTCAGGCGCAGCCTCGTTCATCAAGGTGGCAAATCATTATGTTGGCTTTGGGTTTTAGCTTATTAAATCCCCATGCAATTATTGATTCATTGGTTTTGATTGGTGGTGGCAGTGGGCAGTATCCTGGGCATGAGCAAGCTTTTTTATTTGGGGTTCTTACGTCTAGTTTGTTGTGGTTTGCAGTGTTAACGTTGACGGCCCATTATTTTTCTAAAACATTGTCCAGGCCAATTGTGTGGCGGTGTGTTGAGGCTTTTGGTGGAGTGTTAATGGTTTTTTTAAGTATAAAACTCGCGTGTAGTCAGTTGGGTGGTGGGCTTTAGAAAGGGCCAATCGGTGTGTCGCCAATTGACCCAGTGGAATGACACATAGCAA
>CAZZGV010000153.1:0-5022 GCA_964654255.1 uncultured Legionella sp.
TCCCTGCCAGAAGACAAAGCAAAGCTCCCAGGCTGAGCGCGCCGGAAACCTGGTTCGGGCCGAATCCTCCGCTCGCCTGAATGTTGGACTGGTCGATAAACTCGATCGATTCGGACGAGATGATCCCCTGCAGCGCCAAAGTAGCGATGGGTGCGGTTAATGGAGCCTGCCATACTATATTAATGCTGGTGCTGCTTATATTTTTTTACTAACAGCGAAATATGTCGGTACGTTATGTCAAGTTTTTTACCAGCTGTGTCTTTAGTTTGATAAATGCTCTTATGATACATGTGGTTTATTTTATGCGTAACAAATGTTCATCTACCTAAAATACAGAGGGTTACCTGTGACTTTAAGTGACTGTAAATAAAACCTCACATCACGCTAGCATTTAAGCTTAAATAGCTAATCACTTGTTTAGTGATATTTTTCATTATTTCAGGAATTTCATTCGTAATTTTATCGAAGTCTTGTTTATCAATATAAAATAAAGTCAGGTCGGTCGCGGCTGTGATGGTTGCAAATCTGGGAATATCGGCTAACAATGCGAGTTCACCAAAATAGCTTCCTTCAGAAAGTTCTGCAATGAGCGCGCCATGTTTGGTTGTGGTGACATGTCCTGAGTCGATGATATATAAACCATCGCCTTTGTCACCTTCATTAAAAATTATTTCGCCTGCTGCTTTATGTTTTAAGATGCAAGATTCTGCGAGTATTTGTAAGGTCTCTGCTGCCAGGTTTTTAAATAAATCAATTTTTCTCAATGTTGTAAACGCATCAATTGAAGCGATATTCTGATGCTCTACAGTATTGATGAATTGCGTTAGCCACGGGTCGTTAATACGCAGGTCTTTGGTCTTGCCGCTTATGTTATGCTCTAAAAATAATGTCATTAAAATTGTCGCTATTTGTCTATTATTATCAATAGCTGAATCTATTAGTTCGAGAACAATGGGCTGTTGATTGATGTCTCGAGAAGAGGCGGTTAATAAGGGCACCGAGTTTAAAATGTCGGTGGAGCCAATAATAGCTGTAGCATAGTAAAGCACTCTTTTTTTAATAAATGCTAAACGAGAGCTTATTTCAACTTGGATTAATGGATCTGGGTAATGCTCTAAACGTGTTGTAAGTTGGAAGTAGGTGTTTATCTCAGTGTTTATTGTTGAGATCAAATAATTGGTTAACATCTCACTAATTCGTACTTTTATGCCTCTATAGGCTAAATATTTTGCAATTACCGTTTGTATGACTACATCGTGGGTGTTTGAGAGTAGTTCTATTAAACTAGGTTCAGCTTGTTGTCCTAAGCTAGTAAGGGTTTGTATGCAGGATATTTTAACGGCATAGGATGTTGATAGTTTAAATGTACTGGTGACAAACGTGATTGCTCTGTCCCCGATTTCAATCAAACAAGCAGTCACGGCTGGTGAAAGACCCGGTTCTCCAAGATGGTGCACAAGTATATCTACTAAATTGTTACTGGGTTTCATTCCAATTTGCTGTAATGCTAGAATTTTTAAAGAAAGAGAACCTTGTTGAATTAACTCAACTAAGTATTTTTCTTTGTCTGGGGATGCAATTTCATTTAAAACATATAAAAACCATTTCATTTGTTCGGTGTCATGGGAGTGGAGCATGTTTAACAGTGACTCTAATGCTTTTTTTTGCTGATCAATATTGCCGTTCTTGATATCAATTAAGCATAAAATGGCAAATTCAGCGCTTGTTTTTCGGTTTAATAACGCTTTGGCTGAAGAGCAAAAATGTACTGGGTTCGTCTTCATTAAATAAAGCGCAAGGTACCACTGTGTTTCCTCATCTAGGGTGGTTGAAAAAGCGGCTGTTGCTGATGAGATGAAGTCTGGTTGAGTAGTGTGTTTCGCTAAGTGTTTGGCGGTTTCTCTTGCTATAAGTATATTATTTCCAACGAGTAAATTACCTAAACTACTAGGTAGCTGAAGAATTTTATTTTGAGCCAGAAGTTGTAATCCGAACAATATTGCTTCAGGGTCTGGGGAACGTAATGCTTGATTTAATATAGATTCAACTTCATTGTTACTCATGTGTGTCATATTTATTATTTCAGGGTTGAATCGACGTAGATAAAGTGATTCAGTAAGTTGATCTCGGTACTGTCTCATCAAAATTTTTGCTAAATAAAGAGCATAGCTAGACATAACCATAATCAATATTAAGTTGAGGACGATTTTATTCGTTGCGTAAGTTAGACAAAAAATAATTCCTGAGGAGAGTATAAGTCCAACTGAGATGATAGTTTTTAATTTTATGCGGTCTATTAGCCTTGCTGCCAAGGGCAAAATATTAAGATATAAATCTTTAGATAAGGTAGTTGTTGAGTAATTACAAATATTATTGACAATGAATAAGGTAGCTATGCCAATAAAGCCCACATGAATTAGGCACATTGCCGTTGTGATAATGATGATTACTGGTGAGAGAATAATAATTTTTTTGCTGCCTAGGACGCGAAAAAGCATATCGATAAAAAAAAGCTGAACAATTAACAAACCTGCATTATAGGCAGCATAAATCATGCCCGTTACACTGGCTATTTTTTGTTTGTCTATAGATGTAATCAGGCTGAGTTTTAGATTGTAATCTATTAGGACAGACGTGATCGTCGATATAAGGGTTATGATTGCTAAATTTCTAAATATTAGATTTTTTTTAATTGTTTTGGATACGTTTAATTTTTTTTTGGTTATTGACGCTGGTTGTATTGTGTACGTTAGCACCTTTTTAATGAACCATAGGCTACTTACTTCAGCCAAGAACATCAGCTCTAACAATATAGGTAGATTAAAATGTTTAGATAAAATGCTGGCTAATCCCCCTCCAGCAATCGCCCCTAGTGTGGATGAAAGCTGTAGTTCTTTACTAAATTGTTTGAATTTTTGGATATTAAAGCATGCTGAGGCATAATTTGAGCCAAGTATTGACGAGATGCTTAGGCAGCTTAATAAGAAAATTGAAATTAAGAAGGGTGCTGTGATAGTGTTAAATTTTAGTACAAAAATAAAAGCAGGTAGCGAAATCAGAACAATAGTTTTGAAGTTAATAGGCGTTTTTGTTGGTGATTTTTTTAATAATTTTGTATAAATGGCAGTAATGACTATGGATGTTATAGCTTGTGAAAGATAAAAATAGGGTAAAATTTTAGTGGAATAGGTTGTTAAAATGATGGTGTTAGAAAATGTTTGTCCAACAATCAGCGAAAATGTTGAAAGAAAAATAATGCTGGTTATGATGATTAATTTATTTCTATCTTCTTTTGGCACATTCACGGTTCAATCCCTTTTAAAACGATGGTTGTTGGCAAGGGTGAGCTTGTCTAGCCTTTATTTGTAGCATTTTCAACCAAATATGTAATCACCTGTTTATTGATATTTTTCATTATTTCTGGAATTTCATCTGTTATTTTATCAAAATCTTGTTTGTCAATATAAAATAAAGCGCCTTCTGTTATGGCAGTGACGGTCGCAAACCTAGGGATATCCGCTAATAAAGCAAGTTCGCCAAAATAGTCTGTTTCAGACAGTTCTTTGATTAGAATGCCATTTTTAGTGATGACAACGCGCCCTGAATCAATAATGTATAAACCATCGCCTTCATCACCTTCATTAAAAATAATTTCGCCATCTGTCATATCTCTGGAGATACAGCACTCTGCAAGAATTTGCAGCGTTTCAATGGCTAGATTTTTGAATAAATCAACTTTTTTTAGTTTAGTAATGGTGTAGATAGAAATCATGTTGCCGCTCTTTTTTGTAGGTTATTTATAAATTAACAAGTTCAATATCGTTATGTTTGGTACATATTGGTTGTAGTGGGAAAGCAGACTGAGTAGCTCAGCAAGCCAGCGTATCATTGATTTTAAGGGGTGCCTATCATCAATGGATTATTACATTCTGCACTATCCAGATTTGAAACAATAGTAGAACTGTTATTGGTGATCGTTGGTAAAGTGGGTGCTATTATGATTGTATAAATAGGTTGGGGTTCTACTTCAAGCGTTGGAAGTTTATTTTCATCATTTTTAGTGAAAAAATAAGTAGCGGTTAATAGAATAAAAAATACAGCCATGGTACCAGCCGCTAATATACAAACGCTACTGATGGCTGCTAGTGTGCCTGCTGTAAAAATAATGCTCGGGAATGTTAAGGCTCCCATGGATACAGTGGAGATGAAGATACCACAAATAAGTAAGATGCTGGCACTTAGTGGCAGCGCGAACGATAAATCAGAGGCTAGGAGTTGCTTTATCCATGAGGGCTTTTTATCTAATGCGTTGTCAATAGAAAGCGGCACTCGGTAGGAGTTAAACAAGGTAAATAGGGTGGTGGAAAGCATTATCGTGAGGGGGATTAGTGGCGATACAGCAATGCCAACGATGGAAAAGGTAATAATAAACGCTAAATATGTTACTAGACTATAAATTAATAAGCCTTGATTTTGCATAATATTTTTTTTCAAAAACTGATTCAGTTGATGGTGCTGAAGTAAATAATCCAGTGAACCATTTAAGCTAATATCAGTAAAAAAAGCGGCTTTATCGTCGGAGGTCATGGCACAGCTTACCCCCTTTTTTTCACTAACAATTCGGGCGCAAGGTGCATCATTTAAGCCATCGCCCACAAACCAAACGCCTTCGGGGGTGGCTCTGTTCATTAAGTTATTTAAAAAGGATTCTTTCATCTCAGGCGTTTGGCTTGTATGGATATGTTGTATTTCAAAAATCCCACCATTTTGTTTGTTAAAGCCTTTGGCTGATTCAGAATTATCGCCTGTGAGCATAATGATATTTTTGCCAGCGTCTTTTAATTGTGAGAGTGCTGATAAAACATCTTTTCTAACTTCATGTTTTATAAAAATGACGCCTTGATATACACCTTTTTCTGCTACATACACGGGGGAAAATCCCTGCTGTAGTTTCTCGCTAATTTGTTCTGGCAACTCTGGTGGTAATGTTATCTGCTGTTCTTCTAGAAAAGCGGCGTTTCC
>CAZZGV010000154.1:0-5019 GCA_964654255.1 uncultured Legionella sp.
AGCTATTCAGAATTATTTTACGCCTCCTGTTTTACAAGAGGCGTGAACGTTTACCTCGCGTTTGCGGGGATCCATGATTGAGCTAACATATACAATGTATAAAAAATTTTCTAAGCAGTTGAGCAGCTTGCTTTGATAGGTTGTTGGCCCAAATTGAAGAGCTCAACTTTCGCCCCAGAGTCTGCTGTTACATAAAATACATCCCCGGCCTGTACGTTTAAATCGATTGATTCACCTGTAGAGAGCGGTTTGTCATTAACTGATCCGGATTTACGTAACATAGTAACGGTAAGTGGATTGCCTAAATGATTTGAATCGGATTTAAATGAAACATTCATTGGCTGGCACATATTTTCGCTAGTAATAACGCAGACAGCTTTGACTTGCCAAAAAAGAATATTAGTAATAACTAATGAGTTATTAACGGGAATTTCATATTCTATACCGCGCCCTTGAGCGAATGTACTGTAATTGGTTGAAAATGCATTTGTAGTTAATAAACTGCTCGCACACAGCAATGTCAATCCGATTTTTTTCATCATATAAAATCTCCTTATATGTAAATATGTAACCATGTAAAATTAAAAAACTAAGATACTTTTATTTTTATTATATGGCAAATTATGTTGCATTTTCTATGCATCTTAAATTGCTTAATAAACGGCTTTTTATGGTTCTGAATTATAGTTTAATTTCAGTAAAATACGCTCTTTCTGAACAAATAATATCTGATTATATAGCGCGTTATTCTATACAAAAAGCGAACAAATTGAAAATTTAATTTCGAATTTGTTAGTCCATTGAGTCTAGTGCTTTAACAATTGACTCTAGCATTGCCTTAGCATCGCCAAATAACATGTATGTATTATCCTGATGAAAAAGTTCGTTTTCTACTCCCGCATAACCTGTAGCAAGACTTCGTTTTATAAATAAAACGGTTTTTGCTTTTTCGACATCTAAAATGGGCATTCCATAAATGGGTGAGCTTACATTTGTTTTAGCAGCTGGGTTGGTAATATCGTTTGCGCCCACCACTAAAGCAACATCACAGGTGGCAAAGTCACGATTTATTTCACTTTGTTCAAAAACGAGATCATAGGGAATAGTAGCCTCTGCTAAGAGAACATTCATATGGCCAGGCATTCGTCCTGCAACTGGATGGATAGCAAAACGCACAAGAATTGAACGCGCTTCTAATGCGTCTACTAACTCTTTGACAGCATGTTGTGCATGTGCAACGGCCATGCCATAACCGGGTATGATGATAACACTATGGGCGTTACTGAGTAAAAAAGCAGCGTCTTCGCCGTTTGCTTGCCTAACGTGTTGCGAGTCGGTTGATGAGGTTTGGTTTCCTCCTGCGTCGGTTGACTGCAAACCGCCAAAAATAACATTTATGATGGAGCGATTCATTCCCACGCACATAATGTAGCTTAAAATGGCGCCACTAGCCCCTACTAACGCTCCTGTAATAACGAGTAAATGATTACTTAAAGTAAAGCCAATACCGGCTGCAGCCCAACCAGAATAAGAGTTCAGCATTGAAATAACGACAGGCATGTCAGCCCCACCAATAGGGATAATCAAGAACACGCCCAATAGCAATGAACATAGTGCGAGTCCTATAAATACACTGTAGGATTGAGAAAGAATAAAAATGCTTAATAGTACGGCAAGACTGAGTGTTAGCAGCACGTTAAATAGTTTTTGTCCAAAAAAACGAAATGGCTTGCCAGAAACCAAGCCTTGTAGCTTTAGAAAAGCAATGACGGAACCGGAAAAGGTGATGGCGCCGACGATCAAGCCCAGGCTCATTTCAATAAGACTAGCTCGTGCTATATTACCAATAGTTCCTATATCAAATGAATGTGGGGATAAAAAAGCACAAAAGGCGACAAGTACGGCAGCTAATCCAACTAAAGAATGAAATCCAGCTACTAATTGTGGAATCGCTGTCATATTAATGTGTAACGCTATTAGTGTACCAACCATACCACCAGCTAAAATTAGTCCGAGCAATAGAACGTGATGCTGCATTGTAGGCATTAAAAGTGTCGCCCCAATAGCAATAGCCATCCCGAAAATACCTAAATTATTCCCTTTTCTTGCGCTAGCAGGGCTGGCAAGGCCCTTTAACGCTAAAATAAAGCATATTGCGGCAATTAAATAAAAAATTGAAATGACTGTAGTCATGCGTTATCTGCCTTCCAATAAGTTAGGGGTAGGTGGTGTAAAAAATATTATTTTTTATACATGCGTAACATACGTTGAGTTACTACGAATCCACCAAAAATATTAATGGATGTTAAAAAAATACCAAGTCCACCTAGCCAGGTAATGCTACCTGTAAAGTGGTTACCTGCAGCAATTAATGCACCAAGAATAATAATACTTGAAATAGCATTTGTGACAGACATTAGAGGTGTGTGCAAGGCTGGGGTTACTTTCCATATTACGTAATAGCCAACAAAACATGCCAGCATAAAAATGGTCATAATGGTGACATAGGGATTACTGATAGTATGAATATCAGCCATGTTGAGGCTCCTTTGCAATTTGAAAGGGAAGATAATGCCCATCATAACAAAGCATTGCTTGTCGGATGATGTCATCTTCTGGGTTGATGTTTAATTTGAGTGGTGATGTGGTTAGCAACTGCAGTAAATTTACGATGTTAGTGGCATACAAATCACTGGCTGTTGCTGGAACAAGACCCGCCATATTGCTTTGACCTATTAATGTAATGTATCCATGCTGAACTATTTTATCACGCACACTAAGCTCGCAATTTCCGCCACGAGAAGTTGCCAAATCAACAATAATTGCACCAGGCTTCATGTGTTCTACTGTTTTTTTTGTTAGCAAAATAGGCGCTTTTTTACCAGGTATTAGTGCGGTACAAATTACAATATCAGAAAGACGTGCATATTTATCAATGAGCTCTGCTTGTAGATGTTGATAATCTGCAGACATTTCTTTTGCATATCCACCACTCGTTTCGCTATCCTGTTCTTGATCTACTTCTATAAATTCTGCATTTAAACTATTAACTTGTTCTTTAGCTGCAGAACGCACATCAAAGGCATATACTACAGCACCTAAACGTTTTGCGGTTGCTATCGCTTGTAATCCTGCTACACCTGCACCAAGAACTAATACCTTAGCGGGGTGGATCATCCCGGCGGATGTCATCATCATAGGAATAGCTCGATTAAAGTGCGCAACACCTTCAATGACAGCACGATAACCCGCAATATTCGCTTGTGATGAAAGACTGTCTATATTTTGCGCACGGCTAATACGTGGCACGTGGTTCATGGAAAAAAGACTAATATGTTGCTTGCAACACCATGTGATTAACTCGTTAGGTAATTCATTTTCAACTGGGCAAATAAGTAGCGTACGTTCGGATACTTCGGTGAGATCTTTGGGTGTTGGTGCACTGACACAGGCAATCACATTTGCTTTTTTTAGTAGGGATTTTCTATCCTTAACTATGGTTGTTCCGGCTTGTTCGTAATGAGTATCGTTATATCCTGATAACTTACCTGCATTGTGTTCGCAAATGACTTCAAACCCCATTTTAATATAGTGCTTAACAGAAGCCGGAGTGATTGCTACCCGTGTTTCTGGAGCGGGTTCATGAATTGCTGCGATAATCATTAACAAGTCCTTTTTCGGTAATTAAACCAACTTTCGCAAATATCCTATTGGAATCTGTATGATTTTACTAGAGTATTTCAGTAAAACCATTGAAAATAGCACAATATAATTGACAATATAATGAACAAAATGTAATATTCTGGCATTGTTATTGCTGGGTTATTTTTTATGCGACAACTTATTGGTATATTGCTGTGCTGGTGTGTTATTTTCATTGTGAGTGCCAAAAGTGACGTATGCCAGCAGCAACGCTGTATTGCTGTGGTTGATGCTGGTAGTACTGGTTCAAGATTGCATATTTATTCGTATGATCTTGATAGCAATAATAATCCGATTCAAATCAATGAACAGTGGTCTAATAAAATCAAACCAGGCATTGCTACCATAGACCCTTCACAACTAGCAGTTAAAACCTATCTAAATCATTTGTTTGAGGGATCGCCTAAACTCAGTATTCCTTTGTATTTTTATGCTACTGCGGGCATGCGATTGGTGCCTGAGGCTAAACAACGTCTCTATTTTCAATTTTTACAGCAATGGTTCTCTTTGCAAAGCCAGTGGCAGTTGATGGATGCTAAAACAATTACAGGCAGTGAAGAGGGAATGCTAGGGTGGCTTGCGGTAAATTATAAAGTAGGACATTTTTCATCAGATAAGCCATTAGTTAATGTCATAGATGTTGGCGGCGCTTCTGTCCAAGTTACGTTGCCGGTGCAAGATAGCGAACAAATTGATAAACAAGATTTATTTGATGTTGATGTATATGGCCGTCATTATGTATTATTTGCTCACAGTTTTCTTGGGTTAGGCCAAAATGTTTTTTTGCAGCAGTTTCTTAATGTAGATAATTGTTTTTCGAATGGCTATCCATTACCTAATGGCCGCTTAGGCAAAGGTGATGCATCTTCATGCCAACAGGCTGTTTCTATGGTGATGGATCAAATGCATGAGGTTAGTCGAATTGTAAAATCAGCGATAACAAGCAATGGTAATCACTCTTGGTATGCTATTGGTGGTGTAGCTTCACTTCTTGAAAGCAACCCAATTTCCTTCCAAAACAAACAGTTTACAAATCAACAGTTATTAGAAAAAGTTGATACAGAGGCATGCAAACGCCCATGGCAAGATTTAAATGCTGAAAATCCAAATAATGAATACGTTTATGGTACCTGTTTGTTTGCTTCTTATTATTATGCATTGATGGTCGACGGTTATGGAATAAAACCAGAGGAGCTGGTAAGTTACATGCCGTCTAATCAAGGGCTAGACTGGTCTCTTGGTGTGGTATTACATCAACAAATTTAAGCATTCGGATACGTGACAATCTATTTATTTACCGTATATAATTTCCGGGTT
>CAZZGV010000155.1:0-4961 GCA_964654255.1 uncultured Legionella sp.
GCGTCTTGCTTAATATCATTAATCACGACTTGCTCCTACTAAGGTCCCTACTCTTTCACCAGCGACAATTTTCTTTAACGCGCCTGGCTCCGACATATTAAAAACTTGAAGTGGCATATTCTGGTCTTGACATAAACAAATAGCAGTGGAATCCATAACTTGCAAGCCTTGACTTAAAATTTCATGATAGGTCAGAAAGTCATACCGCTTAGCAGCTGGATTTTTAACCGGATCTTCAGAGTAAATTCCATCAACTTTTGTTGCTTTTAGTACTATATCAGCACCGACCTCAATTGCACGTAAACAAGCTGCGGTATCGGTAGTGAAAAAGGGATTTCCTGTTCCAGCAGCAAAAATAACCACATGACCAGTTCTTAAATGGGTTATCGCTTTTCGACGATGATAGGAGTCAACAACACCTAACATAGGAATAGCCGACATAATACGAGCAGGTAAATCGATCCGCTCTAAAGCATCACGAATAGCCAAAGCGTTCATCATGGTTGCTAACATGCCCATGTGATCACCCGTAACACGACCTACACCTGCTTGAGACAGTGCTTTCCCTCGAAACAAATTCCCCCCGCCAATAACTAATCCAACTTCAACTCCCATTTGGATTAATTCGGCTACATCATTTGCAATTTTATCAAGAACAGAAGGGTCTATGCCAAATTGGGATTTCCCCATTAAAGCTTCACCACTGCATTTAAGTAAAATACGCTTATATTTAAGCTTTAAGCGGGGATCATTCATCATTAGTCGCGAACCTGTGCCATCACTTCTTCAACAAAGTTGTCTTCTTTTTTCTCAATGCCTTCACCTACTTCAAAACGTACAAACGAAATAACATCTGCACTTTTCTCTTTAAGTAATTGCCCTACTTTGGTATTGGGGTCTTTAACATAAGGCTGACCTAATAGACTAACTTCATCAACAAATTTACTGATACGGCCTTCGATCATTTTATCAATAATATCTTGTGGCTTGCCGCTTTCACGAGCTTGTGCAGTAAATATTTCACGCTCATTTGCAATTGCATCAGCAGAAACTTGATCGCGGCTGATTACAGTAGGACGGCTTGCAGCAACATGCATAGCTATATCTTTAGCCAATGCTTCTGTGCCATTTTTCAATGCAACCAACACACCAATGCGAGCTCCATGCAGGTAAGAACCAATGACGCCATCACAGCTGATCATTTCTACTCGACGAATTTTGATATTTTCACCAATTTTAGCAACCAATTCTTGTCTTGCTTGTTCAACAGTAATTTGTGCACCGACAATGACAGTATTTTGTAACGAGGAAATATCAGCAATACCAGAGGTTAGGGCTGTTTGCGCAACACTGTCTGCGAAGTGTGTAAAACTATCATCACGAGCAACAAAGTCTGTTTCACTATTAATTTCAAGCATAATTGCTTTACGACCATCGTCTGATCTAGCAATAACAATGACGCCTTCAGCAGCAACTCTATCCGCTTTTTTATCAGCTTTAGCTTGACCTGCTTTACGCATTTCAGTAATAGCCAGCTCCATGTCACCATTGGTAGCTATCAAAAACTTTTTGCACTCCATCATACCAGCACCGGTACGCTCACGTAATTTCATTACCATTGCGGCACTAATTGTCATCTGTATTCTCCATCTAACAAAAAAGGGGCTGCAAAGAAATAGCCTATTTAGCTTTATAATGCTGATAATAAACAGGCTGTTTCTTATTGCTATCCCGAGTGTATCACCTGTACTTAGGTCATGATTGCCATGACCTAAGTACAAAAAACTGGTCTATCGTAAAGACGCCCCGTTATTTTTTAACTTTTTTAGACTCTGTCTTTTTAGGTTCGGCTTTCTTAGGTTCGACCTTTTTGACATCAGCATCTATTTTTTTAGCTTCAGTTTTTTCAAGTTTTTCAGACTCAGCTTTTTTAGCAGGCTTTTCAGTAATTTCGATAAATTCAGACTCTGCTCCTGCACCTACCGTATTAGCTTGCCTAGCATCAAGAATTGCATCAGCAACACAACGTACGTAGATATCAATAGCACGCATTGAATCATCATTCCCAGGAATGATGTAATCGATATTATCAGGATTATTATTTGTATCAACAACACCAATAACTGGTATTTTTAACCGACGAGCTTCTTCAACTGCAATGTGCTCGAAACCAACATCAACGACAAACAAGGCGTCTGGCAAGCCACCCATATCCTCAATACCGCCTAAACTTCTTTCCAATTTTTCTAATTCACGAGTGAGCATCAACGCCTCTTTCTTAATCATGCTGTTGAATGCGCCTTCGTCTCTTAATTTTTTTAATTCTTTCAATCTGAAAATAGACTGACGAACTGTTTTATAGTTAGTTAACATTCCACCTAACCAACGATGATCAACATATGGCATACCAGCACGTTTAGCATGTTCACGAATGCTTTCTTGGGCAGCTCTTTTTGTACCAACGAATAATATTTTTGCTTTGTTCCCAGCCAACTTGCCAATGTAATTCATGGCATCGTTCATCATTGGCATGGTTTTTTCAAGATTGATAATGTGAATTTTATTCCGAGAACCAAAAATGTACTCAGACATTTTTGGATTCCAAAACCGAGTTCTGTGCCCAAAATGAGCACCGGCTTCAAGTAATTCACGCATACTAACATTCATATTTTTCTCCAGGGTTATGCCTCCACATCTCCCATACGACACCCTTGTTGGGACCCAGCCGTATGTGACGAAACGTGTGTGTAGTTAAAAGCGCGCTATTTATATCACAATTGCTTGCTACCAGCAAACTAAATGCATAATAATATTAGACCGTGTTAGAAGATTACTTAGGAAAACATATGATGAACCGAAAAATAATAAGTCTATTGGCATTGATTGTCTCTATATCATTGACTCAAATTACATTTGCGGATAGTAACACCTCAAAAGCGTCCTGCAGCTGCAAAAATAAGCTCTATAAGAAGCTTGATTTAACATCTGAGCAACAGACACAAATTAAAGCGATTAACGACCAAGCAAGCACTATTAAACTCGCTAAACAGAAAGAAATGCTCAAAATAAATAATGAAATACATGAGCTTATCAAAGCAGATAAACTGGATGAATCTAAATTAGATACACTGCTTACCCAGAAAAAAAATCTTATGGCATCAATGATAAAAAACAAAGTCATTGTGAAGAACCAGATTTACAACATATTAACCGCTTCCCAAAAAGAAAAATATAGTGAAATGATGAAGGACTGGGAACAAAAACACATGGAAAAATTAAATAATGCAGAAAAAGCTATCTCCCACTAACTAAAGCGACGCTCGCAGCCTATCCTGGGATTAACACCACATACTAGAGCGCTTAAACGCCCATTATTTTGTTATACCGCGACTAGGCTGCATCCCTCTCCTCAAGGAACGTTTATGCTCATTGAAAATGATACTATTTCATTGAGGGAATCCCTTCAACAATTTAAGGGAGCATTAAGCAATAAATTTTGCCAACATGTCAGCATTACCACTCTTACCCATGAGTTAGTTTCCTTTATTGACAATATTTTAATTACGTTATTTCACAAACACAAACTTGAACAGGAAAAACAATGTTGCTTGCTTGCATTAGGCAGCTATGGTCGGCGTGAACTTCTGCTTCATTCAGACATAGATTTATTGCTATTACATAGCGATGACGCTAGCAAAAGTGTTTTGCAAAAAGCTCAGTTTTTTATTCAAGATTGTTGGGATATTGGTTTAGACGTAAGTCATCAAATCACAACTGTCAAAGCCTGCACAGAACTTGCCAGTCAAAATCTCAGCGTTATATCTAGTCTACTTGATATGCATTTAGTTTGTGGACGCAGCACGTTGATGGACGAGTTACTTCTTCAAACACATCCCTTGCACATGTGGACTAACAACGACTATTTTTTTTCAAAACTACAAGAACAAAATGTCCGCTATAAAAAATATGCGGAAACCGCTTATAACCTCGAACCTAATGTTAAACATGGGCCAGGAGGTTTGCGTGATTTACAAATTTTATTGAGTGTGGGCAAACGCCATTTTGGGATTAAAAAGCTATCTGATGGTATTGGCTGTGGCTTTATTACTGAAAAAGAATATGAAGAAGCCATGTTCTGCCAGCATTTTTTATGGAGGGTGCGTTTTGCGTTACACATGCTAGCTCAAAAAAATGAAGAGCGACTTCTGTTTGATTATCAAATCAAACTCGCCTCTATCTTTGGCTACCAAAGCACAGACGGCTCACTAGCCATTGAACAATTCATGAAAGACTATTTTAACGTTATTAAGCGTTGTAGAGAATTAAATGAGATGTTACTACAATGGTTTGCTGAAGTTATTGTTCACGCTAAAAAACAAGTACTCATTCCGCTAGATAATGACTTCCAGCTATCAAATAATTACATTGAAGTTCGACACACCCATGTTTTTACAGAACACCCTCAAGCAATCATGAGCCTTTTTTTATGGGTGGCAAAAAAACCGAGTATTCAAGGTATTCGAGCAAGTACTGTTCGCTTAGTACGTCAAAATTTGCATTTAATAACCAAACGGTTTCGTTTAACAAAATCTGCCACAGAAACATTTATGGCTATTTTAAAAACAGATAACCCATATAAAGCATTACAACGAATGAGCGCCTATGGTGTGCTAGGTTATTATCTTGACTGTTTCGCTGCCGTAACTGGACAGATGCAATACGACCTTTTTCATGTTTACACTGTTGATCAACATACACTATTTGTAATTCGTAATTTAGTACGTTTCCTTAATCCCAAATACGCGCAACAATTTTCCCTAGGTGCCCAATTAATGCCAGCCATAAACAAACGCCACGTTGTTTATTTAGCCGCTCTTTTTCATGATATTGCTAAGGGGCGTGGTGGAGACCATTCTAAGCTAGGTGGTTTAGAAGCAGAAAAATTTGCTAAACGCCACCAT
>CAZZGV010000156.1:0-4466 GCA_964654255.1 uncultured Legionella sp.
TCTACCTTGCCTATAATGCCAAAACAGTATCACCACACAATGATGTGAGTATTTATTTTACACAAAAAAATTTAAGTATTCTCAAAGAAAAATATCAGTCAGCTGAGATTGAACAATCAGGACAAATTTCAACCGAAATTAACAACTACCTATCTTCAAAACGCACAGAGGTTACTCTTAACGTTAAAAAAATAAATAATTTACCTTTAAATAATGATACAAGAGCGGGAAAATTACAAAGTGCTCAAGATGAGATTGATGCGATAACAACAGCACAACGGTGCGTTGAATATTTTACAAACAATGCAAACACTGCTGTTGACCTGGGTAGCAAATTTCAATGCACACCTGCCACTGTGTTAAATTACATTTGGCTTGCAATAAATTATGAATGTCCAAATGAGGAACATAAGCTTGCCTTAAAAGAAAAATTAATTTGGGGTCTTTTTCAAATACAAAGAGGGTTTAATATCATTCAGGATGGAAAGGGACACGATATGCCTGAATGCCCTGCCGGCGCGATAGGTTTACTTATAAGAGTTATTTGCGATGAACAGGAAAAAATGCCTGATTCTGAATATACAGCTCCTGATCCTAGTCCAACGAATCTAACTGCTGCCTTAAAAGCCGCATTAGATCGGCCCTTTACCACCTCCTATGATTTTATGCTTCAAAATCCCAGGCTAGAGTATAGCCGTGACCCTATGTCTTACAAACAAAAACAAAAAGACGATATAACTAATACATGGAAAATAACTTTTATGCCTCTACTAACGTCTAATGTTTTGAAAGAAGATGAGATGAAAGCAATCATTGATGCGGGAGTTGATGCTTGGGAACCTCCAGAAGAAGAACAAAACCCTACCAACTCTTTTTCTTGAAAAGATCTTTAATATTTCTACAGTCTTTCAAATATTGTTCGAGTATTAAACCCAAACAAACGCTCGTGCATACGATAAGCATATTCGTCTGTCATATTCGCAATATAATCACAAACCATACGCAATGCCGCTCGCTCATCAGGGGCTTTACGAAACAGTTCTCGATTTTTATTATCCAATAAACTGCTGGGATTAGAGCTAAGCGCTTCAAATAAACGCAACACTACCGTCTGCCCACCATATTCAAACGTACGCGACTCTTGTGAATCAATCACGTGGTTGTAAACGCACTGCATCAAATTTTCCAACAAAGCCATAGCCTCCGGCAACGGAGTGATATTATATTTCAAGAGGCTATTTTCAAAAGCTTCATTCGTGACTGTCACTTGAATTGCTGTAATAAAATAATTAACTATTTCACCAATAGCTTGTTTTCGCAAATAAAGCTCATCGGCAAACAATAAATCCAATAAACGCTCATGATTTTCCTTTAATGGCGTCTCAGTAAGAAGCTGCCGAAAGGTGGGGGTATCCAATTGCGAACGATTTATAAGATGTAAATGTATCGCATCTTCCAAATCATGTACGCCATAAGCAATATTGTCCGCAATATCCATGACCGAACAATCAAACGAATAATATGCTGCCTTTCCATGCTCATTCGTTTGTGGCGTTTTTGCCAACGATTGAAACAATTGCCGATCATTTTCACTAAAAGGTGATAACAACCAATCAATTTCAGACTGTTCACAATCAAAATAGCCTTTTGGTGGAAGCCAATCATTAATACGAATGGTTTTACTCAATGACTCATTAACCTCTGGTAATTTCGTCATGATCACACTTGATAGGCTCACCGGGTATTTCAACACCCCTAACAACGCTCTTCGCGTTAAATCAAGCCCATACGATCCATAACTATTCTCTATTTTTGTTAACAAACGTAGCGTTTGTGCATTACCCTCAAAACCACCATGAGCGTGCATTTTATAATTTAATGCAACTTCTCCACCATGACCAAAAGGTGGGTGCCCAATATCATGTAATAAACAAATCGTACTGATGAGATCATCACTAGGTAACAACGCAGATAAAAAATGTTGCTGATGGTTAGCCATAAGATTACGCACTATGCTGCTACCAATAGAAGATACCTCCAGCGAATGTGTTAAACGCGTACGATGAAAATCCCCTTCATCTGTGCCCAAAATTTGTGTTTTACGTTGCAAGCGCCGAAATGCAGGACAATGAATGACACGCGTTCTATCTCTCTCATAAGGATCACGATGATCGTGGCTACCACGTTGATGATTTTGACCTGAGCGACGATGAGTCCACATAAAAATACCTTAGAGTTGCTATCTATCTTTGATTCTCACTGTTGCAATCAAAAATATGCAAATCGTCTACTTTATCAATACTTGGCTAATTAGACCAGATCGGATGCCTTAGCACTGAAAGATACATCAAGACTAAAGTTTTTTTACAACATGCAGATAACCTGCATTAAAGGGTCAACGATCTTTTAGATGTCTGTAATAAGCGCATCCAAAAAAATAACAATAGAGGCGAGCATGTTAACTAAAATCCGAATCTTAAGTATATGCGTTTGTGTTTCAGGCCTCTCTGCCTGCACAACATCTTACGGTCCTAAAAGCTATGTCAATTATCAATATTCCGCTGAAAGTACGACTCAATTTTATGCAGATGGGTATACGACTGAGGGAGGATATTATGCTGACAATTATCAAGCAAAAACAGTCGTTGTACCCGAATCCTATCATGTTGGGGTAGCCCACGCCCCCACTCCTCATACCGACCGTGACAAGGAATGGATTAATAGCCAAAACGCCCAAAGTTATACCATTGAATTAGCTGATGGTGAAAAAGCATCTGACGTTGCTAATACACTATACAAAGCACCTAAAAGTGAACGCAAAGCAGAAGTTAAATACCAACGAAATGGTAAGGAATACTATAAAGGCGTGTATGGAACGTACCCAAGCTATGAAGCCGCACAAGAAGCTTTAAAAACGCTTCCAGACGAGGTTAAACAAAATGCTGGGGTCAAAACATGGGGAAGTATACAAAGCAGCGTACATGAGTAACACTACGCTGCAACAACCATAAGCAATTTCACGACCCCAGGTGTGTCAGTTCGTTCAATGCTTAACTGCTTGATGGAGATCCTATATTTTTCACTCATCGACCAAAGCCACGAGACAAAAACATTGTAAGGGACTTTATCAAACACCAACTGTATATCACTAACACCGGTTTGCTGCAGTTGGTAAGGAAACTGCTTGAACGATGTAGCATTTAACTGCTCGGCTAACACTGTTAAAAGCTTACTACTCGTTAAAATTTGTGGCGGTTTTCTAGTGTTGTGTTGATGGCGCACCTGCTGCATCCACACCAAGGTCTCTTTCTTTTCAAGAAGTTGCTGCGATTTAGTATGAACTGCCGTAACCAAAGGCGAATAGATAAGCAAATAAAACAAATACGAAACACAAAAAATGACCCCAAAGCCAAGAATCCAGCGTTCTCGTTCGTTTAAATTCAGCCAATATGCGTTAATAGATGCTTTCACAAACTTAACTCCAACGTAGCAACAACCTTTTGCTCCTGACTAGACGCCTGTGCTTGTCTAACCTTGACCTTACCCTGTTGTAAACGCTGCTGAAAACGCTCCAATGAAGCAAAATCATTGCTAACAAGCGTTACTGATAACACCCTATTTTGAAAGCGAAACTGCTCTATAGTAACCGAGCTTCCTTTAAACGCATGCCCCAAAGCATCCAATAAGGACCATAAAGATGCCGTTTCATTGCTCGACAAACCTGCGGTTAAAAATTGTGTAATGCGAAATCTAGGACTGACAATTTGTTTAGCTTGTGGGAAAAATTCACGGTAAATAACTGCGATTTTTTTATCAACATCAGTTATTCTAGTCGTTAATGAATGCAAATATAGCATGTCTATAAACAAGACACTTATCAACAACACAGAAGCAATGATCGCAGCTCCATAGTACCAATAGCGAATGCCTGTTTGGTGCGCATCATGGGTTAACTCTGCCTGGCATAAATCCATTGGACTAGATTGAACTAAACGCTGTGCTGCCCATACTAAAAAAACACTATCCACATGTGCTGAGTTTTTACTATTCAACACCGACATGCTGTCCTGAAATGTTAGATACTGTAATTTTTTTTCATCAGCAGCTAGATAAATAGCTGCAAGCTCGCCATTTAACGCACCATTAAATTCACCATCTCGAATTAACAAACCATTCTCGGTAACACAAACCTCTTGGTCTTTCAAAGCGAACCAATCTAGTGTGATGATGTCAAAATTAATCGTTAACCTCTCTAGTTTAGTCATCAAATCGACTAAAAACTGTTTATCAATCACAGCGACTAAGTACCGATTATTTTTATAATGCTCGCGATCAAAAGAAAAATGTAACGTTGTTACATTCTGTGCCAACTGCTCTTCAAGAGCATAGGGGATAGCTGCGCGCGCTTTACGCTCTGCCAGCCAAGGCAATTCCACCTCGTGCAAACTACTGCTTTGCGAAGGAAC
>CAZZGV010000156.1:4476-4957 GCA_964654255.1 uncultured Legionella sp.
AACAACAACGATAGTACGCGCATCAAATTGCAATACCCGCGTATCATAAATTGAACGCACAGCTAAAGGCGCATCAACCTGGCCTTGCTCGTCAAGACGCAAGCATAAGCAGTGTTCCTCATCAAAATGCTGGGTAAATATAAAACACGTAGCCACATTGATGTCCTTACCAAATCAAGCGTGTTTACCCCTTACCTTCTGGTGGAAAACCAGAACCCCCTTTTTGCACAGAAACCCATTGATTTCGCAACTGTTGCGCAAACAAATAAACCACTAACGCATATTGTGGACTAGTATTATAACGAGTAATGACATAAAAATTAGGATATGCCAACCAATATTCTTGACCTTTTGGTGTAATTAACTCAATCAGCCCTGCTTTTGCTGGAGGTTTTGACAAAGAAGACACTGGCTTTATGCCTGCCCAAAGTAATTTTTTATAAGCATAATCCGGTGCTCTGGTATTAGTGGCTATTTTCTT
>CAZZGV010000157.1:0-4949 GCA_964654255.1 uncultured Legionella sp.
TAGGCTGGTTTACCATCCAAAGGGATGACTTTGATATTGATATCTGTTGCATGGAGTAAACCAGAGCAAAACAGTATCAAACTGTAAAGCGTAATTCGCATTAAAGAACCATAAAATCATCAGTTGTAACATCATAACTAAAATGAAGCGGAAGGTATAGATAGGGTAGCAGAGCAAAATTATGACTGATTTAATTGTATGCAGTTAATTAAAAAAAGGGCGCATGCGTTTTGCTGCTGCGCGTTCTTCCAATTGTTCAGCTGTTTTTTCTGTAAAGTGTCCTAATGAATAATTGGGTTGGGGATGATAAAGTGATGGCATATCATCAAGTACTTCATCTGCTTTTTTTATCAGGGCATCCAGTTCTAAATCCAACATTTTGTCGTTGTTAATTTGCTCATAGATGAGTTCTGATGTTGCGAGACCATTTAATATGGCTTGATGAAACTGAGAAATAGGGCCTCTGAGCGCTGCAATATGGTCATATATAGGGCTCATGGCTTCGAGTTTAACAATGTCGGCTAAGCTTTTTTGTAGAGTTTTAATGGAATGTACAAAAAGCCCATTTTTAAGTGATATTTCTTTGAGACCTTTAATGACTTTATATACGTTTTCTTGCTTATTTTTACTGGATTTAAATTCTTTTTGTTGTGTTTGCTGGCGTCGCGCGATTCGTAACAAATGATCAAGCAATTTATTTAATGCGTGCAAAACGTGCTTTAGATCGTCATTACCTAAAGCGTAGGTGATACGTTCAAGATTTGTTTTTTGTGAATGTTGTGGTTGGATACCTAGAATGTAAAGCAAATGTTTATCTAGTTTAAGTAATGATACTAGTGCGTCTTGGTTGCTTAATCGGTATTCTAAAATTAGCTGAAGACCTTTTGCTTGTTCTTCTACAGAAAATTGCCCAGATTCGATTTGTGCCTCGTTTAAAACAGAGCTTAATAGCTGTTGGGATTCATCTAATAATTTAGTAGCTGTAGTCACTAGATTATTTAAATTTTCCAACGAGTCGGCGTTCATCGTTTACTCTTCTATTGTATTAATAATATGCAAGTATATCATTTATACTGGCGCCAAAGTAGGTGAGCCTTTTAGCCAATAGGTAGTAAAAATAAAAGCGCAGAATATGGCTAATCCAAATGCTAATGCAAATTGCAGTAGTTGGCCTGAATAAACGTAGCAGATTAATCCTGTTGATAACGAGGTTAATAATGCTCGTGAGCTCATAATAAAGGACGTAGCAGGTCCATGCAGATCAGGTAGTATGCGAAGTGAACTTGAAAAAATAATCGGGTAACACAGGGCAAATCCAATGCTAAACAAGGACATGAAGAGTGTTGTCAAATCGGCTGAATTGACTCCTTCATAGCTGAATATAATAAGTGATAGGGTGCCAAGAGCAGTTAGTCTGATACCATGTTTTACTGTTTTGTAGTCGCCCACTATAGAGCTTATTTTTTCTGAAAAAATACTGGCAAAGGTAAAACACGAAACGATAATCGTTTGATGTATTACAAATGCATAAATGGGCAAATCAAAGGTTCCCATGTATAAAAACGCACTGGTTGCCATGTATGCCATATAAGCCGCAAATAATAAATTTGGAATCATGGCGGCTGTTATAAAGCGTGAATTTGTACTCAATTGTTTGTAATCATTATAAATCGTTGATAGGTCAAATTTAGATAGTGGATTTTTTGATTCTGGCAATTTCCATACTAATAGAAGCCAGGTAATGATTGAAAATACTGCAACGAGCATATAGCTGCCACGCCAACCAATACCTTGGTTAATGAATCCTCCTAAAATGGGCGCGCCAGCAAGAACAATAGCTAATGCACCATTCATAATGCCAAGTAATTTAATGGATTGATTATCATATATATCTGCAATTATCGTATAAACTAAAACAACGGAGGTACTTGCTCCTATTCCTTGTACAAAACGCGAGGCTAGTAAAAAATCAATGGACGGGGAGTAGGCGCATCCTACAGCACCTAGACATAAAATAGCGTTTCCACCAAGCATCGTTTTGCGTCTTCCAAACCGATCAGACAGGGGGCCTATGAGTAGCGCGCCGACAAAAAATCCTAAAAAATTATAGGTAACGGTTGATTGTATGACATCATCAGCCACACCAAAAAAACCAGCAATATCAAGGAAGCTTGGCACAGACAAATCTATTTCTATGCACGAGCATATTAAAGATAGTAATAATAAGACCGGTAAAAAAAATTTCTGCATGATAATCTCCTTGAGCAATTTTTATTCTGTATTCTAAATATTATGAAACTAAATAAACAGGGAGCGTGCCTTTTTCGAAATTGCTGATATTTTCAATGGTTATGCTAGCAATGTTATGCACGGCTTCTTGAGTAAAGAAAGCTTGGTGCCCTGTAATTAACACATTAGGAAATGTTTGTAGGCGGCAAAAAATATCATCATTTATAATATCGTTGGAGTGATCTTCAAAAAATAAAAGCTGCTCCTCTTCGTAAACATCGATACCTAGATAGCCTAATTTTTTTGATTTCAGCGCATTAATCGCTGCTTTCGTATCTATTAATTGTCCGCGACCTGTATTGATTAACATAACACCTGTTTGCATTAGGGTTAATGTTTGGTCATTGATAATATGTTGTGTTTCTTTATTTAAAGGGCAATGAAGGCTAATGATATGCGAGCTTTTTAATAGTTCTGTTAGGGTTACATACTTCACGCCCAATGTAAGACACTCTTTGTTTTGTTTAATATCATAGGCTATAACATTACATCCAAAACCCTTCATTATAGTGGCTAAAACGGCGCCTATTTTGCCCGTTCCTATAATTCCAACTGTTTTTTGATATAAATCAAATCCCATTAATCCTGTGAGAGAAAAATCACCCTCTCTTACTCTATTGTGTGCTCGAGGAATTTTTCGATTTAACGATAATATTAAAGCAACAGTATGTTCAGCAACAGCATGAGGCGAATAGGCAGGAACTCGACAAACGCTTATGCCTTGTTGTAGAGCATATACACAATCAACATGATTATAACCGGCCGATCTTAAGGCAATAAGTTTAATCCCTCTTTTTTTTAATACATCAATGACTCGGCGATTTATTTTATCATTAACAAAACAGCAGACAACGTCAGCTTCTGGAACTGCATTTACACTTTCTTCTTGAAGATGATAGTCAAAATAATGGATGTCATGCCCATGTTTTTGGTTTATTTCATTAAAAACAGTGGGTTCAAATTGCTGTGTACTAAAAAAAAGGATTTTCATAGCGTAGCCGTTATTGAATTTAAGCAATGCATTAATAGTATTCGTTTTGGCATTGCTCTCCTATAGGTTAGGCATAGAAAATTTTATGCTATTTCAGTAAAAAATGCTTACTATAGCGCAATAGTATTGGCCTGTAAGTAAAACAGTTTAACTTAATTTTAAATGAGAGCGATGATGATTATTCAACAACTAACGGAGAAGCAAATTTTTGATAGACTTAATGCTCCATCGAAACCCTCTTCAGAAACCTACTATGCATTTTATTCCTCGTGGTTTGGCGGTATTTTAAAAAATCCAATGTTAATGCTCTTACCCATAGATGATCATATGGTTCATCGTGGTGATGGGGTGTTTGAGGCGATGAAGGCTATAAATAGATCGGTTTATTTAATGGATGAGCATTTGCAACGGTTATTTATATCCGCTGATAAAATAGCCCTAGCGTCTCCTTTTACGATTGATGAAATAAAAGAAATCATCCTTGAAACGCTTCGGGCGGCTAATCAAGAGGAGGTAATGGTGCGCGTTTTTCTGTCGCGTGGACCTGGTAGTTTTTCAGTCAATCCATATGATTCGTCTCAAGCTCAGCTTTATGTAGTGATTACAGAGCTTAGTACGCCTTTATCTGAAAAATACGAACATGGTGTTGTGGTTGGACAAAGTGAGATCCCTTGTAAATCATCGTTGATGGCTCAAATTAAGTCCTGTAATTATCTTCCTAATGTATTAATGAAAAAAGAAGCCGTAGATAGGGCATTAGATTTTGTAATTGGTGTGGATGAACAGGGTAATTTTACGGAGAGTGCTACTGAAAACATGATGATTGTTGATAAAAATGGAGTTATCGTTCATCCGCCATTAGATACTATCTTAAAAGGGACGACTATGATTCGAGCTTGCGAATTGGCTCGTGAAAATGGAATGACGACAGCAGTAGGCTCGATTTCGATTGAAGATATACGATTAGCACGTGAAGTTATCATAGTAGGCACCAGCTTGAATGTCCTTCCTGTAAGCAAATTTGAGAATTTTTCAATTGGGGACGAGGTCCCTGGTCCAATTGCTAAGAAATTAAATCAGCTTATGCTCTTGGATATTAGCCAAGGAAAGCGGAGTGTTTCTTTTTGATTGTTAAAATAAAATGGTAAAAAACAATGAGTAAAAAAATAGTTTTGTTAGATGTTGATAATACGCTGCTGTATGGTGCTCAAGGGGTGTTCAATAGGCCCCTCATTGAGGAATTAATCCAATCAGGGATTCGTGATGTTTATTTATTTACAAATATGAAGTTGAATGACATTAAAAATTTTGGATGCGATGGTGCGCGTTGTTCGCGATATCGATTGATAGAGTTTTTAAACCAGCAAGGCTTAACTGTTCTAGGCGTTGTAACGCCAGCAGATAAATATTGTTCACAAGCGGATGGTAAGCCGGGAGCTGCATATCGAACATTATATACTCCTTTAATGGCGCAGTGCCAAAAACGAGGGACCCCTTTACAATTAGATGATTATTCACCGGTATCCATAGACTATTTATTTTCTGAGTTAGAGTGGACTAATGCGCGTTCTTTATTAAAGCAACAAGCCAAATCTAATGGTGAGGTCGCTATTTCTCTTTGTGGATTAAGGCTAATGCATAAGCAGTCGAAGGAGAGGGGGGATTTTTT
>CAZZGV010000158.1:0-4922 GCA_964654255.1 uncultured Legionella sp.
AAGTTTCTGTTGAGACCTTGAAAGGTTTGGAACGCAAAGTGACAATTTCGGTACCAACCGAGAAAGTAGAGGAAGAAGTGAGCCAGCGTCTCAGAGATCTTGCTCGAAAAGCCAAAGTTGATGGTTTTCGTCCCGGCAAAGTACCCATGAATGTGGTAGTAAAGCGTTTTTCTGATAGCGTGCGTCAAGAAGTAGCTAAAGATATGGTTCAGTCAACGTTATACGAAGCATTGAAGAGCAAGGAATTAATTCCTGCCGGCTCGCCTTTTATTGAGCCCGACAACGTTGAAATGGGTAAAGATTTCAAATACACAGCAGTATTCGAAGTGTTTCCTCACGTTGAAGTTAATGAATTGAATCAAGCTGAAGTTGAAGTTATCCAGGCTGCTGTGAAAGATGCAGATGTTAAAGCTATGTTGGATAAACTACGTGAACAAAACAAAGATTGGAAAGAAGTATCCCGTGCTGTAGCTAATGGCGATAAAATTGTTTTTGATTTTGAAGGATACTTGGATGGTGCCTTGTTTGAAGGCGGTGCTGCTCAGGATTATGAATTAGTCATTGGTTCTGGCTCTATGATTCCTGGTTTTGAAGAGGGATTGTTGGGCGCTAAAGGTGACAAACCTTTTGATATTAAAGTAGATTTTCCAAAAGACTATGGTCATAAAGAGCTCGCTGGAAAAGAAGCAACATTTAAAATTACCATAAAGAAAGTTATGGAAGGTCAGCTGCCTGAATTAAATGACGAGTTTGCTGTAAAATTCAACATCAAAGATGGTGGTGTTGAGGCACTGAAAGCTGATATCAAACAAAATATGGAGCGCGAACTAGAACGTCGAGTAAGTTCACTAAATCGTGAAAAAGCGTTTGATAAATTAATGGAATTGAATAAATTTGATCTGCCTATGGCATTGATTGATCAAGAAATTGCACATTTGAAACATGAAATGTTTCACCGTGTTTTTGGCAATGAGCATTCTGAGAATGAACAGATCCCTGATTTTCCTCGTGAATTGTTTGAAGAGCAAGCAAACCGACGCGTGCATTTAGGCTTATTATTTTCAGAATATGTTAAAAAACATAACATGGATGTAGAGCCTGCTCGTGTAGAAGCAATGATCGAGAAATTTGCCAGTGCGTATGAAACGCCTGATGAGCTGCGTGCTTGGTATAAAGGAAATAAAGAGCGTTTAGCAGAAATTGAAGCATTAGTTCTGGAAGAGATGGTTTCTGAAAAAATCTTAGAAGATGCTAAGATTGTTAAGATAAAAATGGATTACGAAACGGTTATGAACCCTAAAAAGGATAATGAGAACAAAGGAGAGTGAGCATGAATGGATATTCTGAAAGCTCAATAAGAAATGCCAGTGGTCTTGTGCCAATGGTTATTGAGCAAACATCTAGGGGTGAGCGTTCGTACGATATATACTCGAGATTACTAAAAGAACGTATTATTTTTCTTTTAGGTGAGGTAGAAGACCACATGGCAAACCTTGTGGTCGCACAATTGTTATTCTTAGAGTCAGAAAATCCAGAAAAAGATATTTCTCTCTATATTAACTCTCCTGGCGGTGTAGTAACTGCAGGTTTGGCAATTTACGATACTATGCAGTTTATCAAGCCTGATGTTAGCACGTTGTGTATAGGTCAGGCGGCCAGTGCTGCTGCGCTGTTGCTTTGTGCTGGTGCACATGGTAAACGTTATTGTTTGCCTAATTCACGAGTAATGATCCATCAGCCTTTAGGTGGTTACCGTGGTCAAGCAACGGATATTGAAATACATGCACGTGAAACATTAGCGGTAAGAGAGCGTTTGAATAACATTATGGGTTCACACACCAATAAAACACCTGAGCAAATCATGCGGGACACTGAGCGTGATAATTTTATGAGCGCATACCAAGCAGCTGAATACGGCTTGATTGATAAAGTGCTTGAAAATCGCGATGCTTTGGTGGTTGCATAAAGGAAGTGTTGATCCTATACACTAGGATACCCTTGTAAATTTTAAAATAGCCCATATATATAAATTTCTGCCATAAAAATGAGGCAAAATAATACTTACGTTTAGTCTTCACATAAGGCTAAAATAACTATTATTTTGCCTCGTTCTTATGGGGGCAATAACAGGTAGCTGAACAAATTTAATTGCTGGTACACCGTAATTTGAGCATGTTACCTAGCTAGTGAATAAAGGGGTTTGTAATGAGTAAAGCTGGAAGTGGAGATGGGGATAAGGTCTTATATTGCTCTTTTTGTGGCAAGAGCCAAAATGAAGTAAAAAAATTAATTGCAGGGCCATCTGTTTTTGTTTGTGATGAATGTGTTGATTTGTGTAATGACATTATTCGTGAGGAAACTCAAGACGTTTCTGAAGAGTCCGAAACTCATCTACCTACACCTAAAGAAATCTCAGCATTTCTAGATGAATATGTTGTAGGTCAGCCGCATGCTAAAAAAGTTCTCTCAGTAGCTGTATATAATCATTATAAGCGTATGTATCATAAAACCGAAGATGATATTGAACTCGGCAAAAGTAATATTTTGTTAATTGGGCCTACTGGTAGTGGCAAGACTTTGTTAGCACAAACGTTGGCTCGCTTGTTAAATGTGCCTTTTACAATGGCCGATGCAACTACACTCACTGAAGCTGGGTATGTAGGCGAAGACGTCGAAAACATTATTCAAAAACTATTGCAAAAATGTGATTATGACGTTGAAAAAGCACAACGCGGCATTGTGTACATCGATGAGATTGATAAAATATCGCGCAAATCAGATAACCCTTCCATTACACGTGATGTATCAGGAGAGGGTGTGCAACAAGCACTGTTAAAATTAATCGAAGGTACAATTGCATCTGTTCCACCTCAAGGTGGCCGTAAGCATCCACAACAAGAATTTTTGCAAGTGGATACGTCAAATATTCTATTTATTTGTGGTGGCGCATTTGCTGGTCTTGAAAAAGTTATTCGTAGTCGTAGTGACAAATCAGGTATTGGTTTTTCAGCACAACTTAAAAATAAAGATGATCATAGCGATTTTGAAAAAATGCTAGATTCTTTAGAGTCCGAAGATTTGATTAAATATGGCTTGATTCCAGAATTTGTTGGTCGATTACCTGTTGTAGCTACATTAAGTGAGCTTGATGAATCTGCGTTGATTGATATCTTAACTCGTCCTAAAAATGCGCTTACAAAGCAATTTCATGCGCTATTTAAAATGGAAGACGCTGAGTTAGAATTTCGTGAAGAAGCGCTTCATTTAATAGCAAAAAAGGCGCTATCTCGAAAAATAGGTGCTCGTGGCTTACGCGCAATTCTTGAAACGATACTTTTGGATACTATGTATGAACTTCCTTCATTGGAAGGGGTAACAAAAGTAGTGGTGGATGAAAATGTTGTTAACAACACTGGTAAGCCTCTTTTAATTTATGAGAGTGAAGAGCCCCCTAAAGCTGCTTCGGCTGAATAGGGGTGGTTTCTACTAGGCAATAATCCTCGGTCCCACTTTATTTAGGTAATCATTGATGATTCTTTAAGTGGGGCATTCTAAAGATATAAGGACTTATTATGTCGAATGAAAATGAAGAAGTGATAGTTGCAGTACCCTCACAAACCAATATACCAGTATTACCGCTTCGTGATGTCGTGGTTTATCCGCATATGGTCATTCCTCTTTTTGTAGGGCGTGACAAGTCAATCAAAGCCTTAGAAGCTGCGATGGTTGACAACAAACAAATTTTTTTAGTAGCTCAACGAAAATCCGTTCATGACGATCCAACGCCAAACGATTTATTTAACGTTGGAACGGTTTCCAGCGTATTGCAACTTTTAAAATTACCGGATGGCACGGTTAAAGTACTTGTAGAAGGAGAGCGACGAGCTGTAGTTACCTCGTACTCAAAAGAAGAAAGTGGTTACATGTCAGCGATGTTAGAAAATGTTGATGAAGTCAGTGATGCGTTGAAGCAACAAGAAATAGACATCATGACGCGTTCATTGATGTCTCAATTTGAACAGTACATCAAGCTTAATAAAAAAATTCCACCTGAAGTCCTGAGTTCATTGGCAAGTATTGAGGAGCCAGGCCGCTTGGCTGATACAATTGCCGCCCATTTAATTTTAAAAATAGAAG
This sequence comes from uncultured Legionella sp., assembly GCA_964654255.1. Classification (GTDB taxonomy): domain Bacteria; phylum Pseudomonadota; class Gammaproteobacteria; order Legionellales; family Legionellaceae; genus CAZYME01. Next base: position 4,138 of record CAZZGV010000158.1, read on the forward strand.
ACAAGCAGGAGTTGTTAGAAACTCTAGATATCGGAACTCGTCTTGAGCGGTTGATGGCTGCAATTGAAAATGAAATTGATTTGTTGCAGGTTGAAAAGCGCGTGCGTGGCCGTGTTAAACGGCAAATGGAGAAAAGCCAGCGAGAATATTATCTTAATGAACAAATCAAAGCCATTCAAAAAGAATTAGGTGAGATGAGTGAAGAAGGCAATGAACTTGAACAATTAGAAAAATCTATTCAAAAAGCAGGTATGCCTAAAGAAGCAAAAGAAAAAGCCCTTGCTGAGTTACATAAATTGAAGATGATGTCGCCGATGTCTGCAGAGGCTACTGTCATTCGAAATTATTTGGATTGGATATTGTCCGTTCCTTGGAAAAAACGCAATAAAATCCAGTTTGATTTAGGTAAGGCAGAAAAAATGCTTGATCTTGACCATTATGGTTTGGAAAAAGTAAAAGAACGCATTATTGAGTATTTAGCGGTTCAACAACGTGTGAAACGTTTAAAAGGCCCTATTCTTTGTTTGGTTGGACCTCCAGGTGTAGGAAAAACTTCGCTTGGACAATCAATAGCAAATGCTACTGGCCGAACATTTATTCGTATAGCGTTAGGTGGCGTGCGTGATGAAGCAGAAATTCGAGGCCATCGCAGAACGTATATTGGTTCTATGCCAGGTAAAATTATACAAAAATTGTGTAAGGCTGGTGTTAAAAACCCACTTATTATGTTAGATGAAGTGGATAAGATGGCAATGGATTTCCGAGGAGATCCCGCATCCGCTTTA
>CAZZGV010000159.1:0-4709 GCA_964654255.1 uncultured Legionella sp.
CACTAGATTCACAAATTGGGCCTACAATATGAGCAAAACCGGTTTTTTCTTGTGTTAAACGGGTTAAATTAACGATGTCATGGAAGGCACCATATAACGCCGGCCGTATAAGGGAGTTCATACCTGTTTCAATACCAACAAATCGAACTTTTCCTTTTTCTTTGCTTTGCGTTACTTTAGCAAGAATGACACCACTTTCCGCAACAAAAAATCGACCTGGCTCTAGCCAAAGTGACAATTGTGGGTAGCGAGATTTAATTCCCATTAACGAAGCATCCAATGCCGCTATATCCAATGCTTGTTGTCCTGGTTTGTCAACAACGCCCAAACCACCACCCATATTGATAATTGTAACATCAGGAAACCGAGAAAGTTCTGCTGCTAACATTAAGGCAGTTTGTTGCCATAAATCCAGCGATAAAATTCCGCTTCCAGAATGAGCATGTAAACCAATCACTCGGATTTGATTTTCCAAGACTAGCTCTTTAGCTCTGTCTAAATTTTCTTGGGTTATGCCAAATTTTGATTCATTACCACCGGTACATACATATTTGTGATGACCTGCTCCGCAACCTGGATCAATGCGAAGTAAAATTGATTTTCCATAAAAAAGTTCAGCCCAGTTTTCTAAGGGGTATAGGCTGTCTACCGTAATATAACAACCTAAAGAAAGGGCATATTCATATTCTGATTTTGCTGCAAAATTGGGTGTAAATAGTAGACGTTTTTTATCAATGTCAGGAAACAACGCTAACACATGTTTTAGTTCATTGATCGAAACGCATTCAAAACCAATATTTTTAGAAAACAGGGTTTTTAGAACACCAGGATGAGAGTTGGCTTTTATAGCATAAAAAAGTTGATTGATTGATTTCATGCTAAGTAATTCATCTGCTTTATCAGCTTGTGTTTGGCAATGATAAACATAACAAGGAGAGTGCGCGGCACCTATTTTTAATAAATTGTCGCGATTGGTTTCCCACCAAGGTGTTTTTCGCGCGATAGGATTGCCAAATTCTTCATGCCAGCTTTTTGAGTAATAAAAACTTTGAGGATTATTTTCAATGAGTAAGTTATGCAGCTGCTGACATAATTTATCCGCTTGTGATTCATCAACCACAAACGTTAAATTAAGGTCATTCGAGGCTAAGCACATCAGATAAACTTGCTTGGCTTCAAAGACTTCTAGCGTTGGCCCTAATTGTGGTAATACTGTGCGAATATGATGACCAACCAAGCTGACAGCGCTGCACGGTTCGATAATTTTTGCACGGCAAAATCGATTTAAATCCGTGATAAGTGCATCTAATGCTTGCCTATCTCTTAATTTTGCATTGCTATCTAGCGATAAAGTAACGTTGAATTCAGACGAGGATAGTAAGTCTACCGAAAAGCCATGGTCTTTAAATGTCGTAAACACGTCAGCCAGAAAACCAACTTGTTGCCACATGTTTAAGGTATCAATAGAAATTAATGTAATGCTGTGTTTAACCAAAATTGATTTGATAGGAGGTGCATTGTCGTCACTCTCATTGGTGATATGTGTACCTGAATGCTCTGGCATGCATGTGTATTTTACGACCATGGGAATACCTGCACGCCTAACAGGAGGCAGGCAATTAGGATGTAAAACTTTAGCGCCCATGGATGCGATTTCTTGCGCTTCGTCATAATTGAGTTGTTTTAATAAACGAGCGTGGGGTAATTGATGTGGGTTAGCGGTATAGATTCCGGGAACATCTGTCCAAATTTCACAGGATGTAGCGTTCAGTATGGCAGCGAGTAATGCTGCGGAGGTATCTGACCCCCCTCGACCTAATAAAACGGTGTCGCCTTGAGGATTTGCAGCAATAAAACCTTGCGTGATAATTGCGTCATAGCCACTACTTGCAAGTTGTTCTGCTAAGTTTGGATTAGCATCGCCGTTGCAACGCGCTGCCAAATAATTGACGGAATCGCCGCCTGGAATGGGCGTGGTAATTAATGCTTCGCGAACATCAAACCAAAGGCAATGAATACCTTTGGTTTGTAAAAATGCATGCCCTAAACGGGTCATCATTAATTCACCAAGGCTTAAGATTTGTGCATGGGTTTTTGCAGGTGCTTCACGCAATAGGGCAATACCTGTTAGCCATTGCTGTAATTGTTGTAGATCAGGGCGTATTAGATCGGGATCGACGTCTAAATCAGATGCTAATTGTAGATAACCGTTTGTTAGATCGGCCTGAAGTGTATGGTGTTCATCAAGCAGTGCTGCATCAATGAGTTTTTCTAATTTGTTGGATGCTTGGGTCATGGCAGAGCAAACAATAACCGGTTGTACGTTGCTAGTTAAATGCTTCTTAGTGATGGCAGCAATGTGCTCCCAAGTTTCACGAGAAGAAACGCTAGTACCGCCAAATTTGGTAATTAATTGTCGCATAACTTAATCCGTGCAAAATTAGAACACATTAGCATGGACCTTATTGAATATACAAGGGGTTAACTATTTTTATGTGTTGTTACGGAGATTATTTTGTAATTGATGTTTTCAAAGAAATCGCATTGCTTTATCATCGATCCTCTTTGTAGAAACATGCTGAAGGAACCTCGTGTGAAAAATATACCGAAACCACTAAGGACAAAGGTTAGCGTCTCCGTGATTGCAATGATGGTATCGCAGGCTATAAATGCGGGAGCATTTTCGCTTTATACAGAAGGCAGTCCTGCTGCAATCGGTAACTTTGCTGCGGGAATTGCAGCAGAAGCGGCCGATGCTTCGATTGGCTGGTACAACCCAGCGGGATTGGTTTTAATTAAACAGCAACAAGCAGTGCTTGGTGGTGTAGGGGTTTTTCCTAGTTCTAAATTAACGGGGGTTAGCACATATACTTCAAGTACTTCAGAGGTTCCTGATAATAATGTTAGGGATTACTCTGAATCGTTTAATGGGTTGTCTGGTGCTGAAAATGCAGTCGTGCCGTCGTTGCACTATGCGTTACCTATTAGTGAAACTATTGTTTTTGGGTTGAGTGTTGTTTCTCCTTTTGGATTATCTACAAATTATGGATTAACGTCGCCTGTTCGTTACGCCGCTACTGAAAGCAAATTAGAAACAATCAATGTTTCTCCAGAATTTGGTTGGTTATTAAATGATAATATTTCTTTTGGTACAGGACTTGATTTGCAGTATGCCCGAGTAACCTTCAATCGTATCATTGGGTCGCCCGCATTGATAACCTTTGTTGATGATACCCCTGCTACTGCTGTTGATTCTCAAACGCTTAATTCAGGGGATTCCTTTGCGGTTGGGTTTCATGCAGGTGTGATGTTAATGTTCAATGATAAGCACACTCGTCTTGGGGTTAATTTCCAGTCGCAAATGAACCATGTATTTCATGGGTATAGTACGCTGATTGGTCGTTTGGCTGATCCTAATCCTGATATTAATTTATTTGCAGATCCTTTGGCGGCCGACCCTAATTCTGTCTATCGTAGCAAAACCTTATACAGTAACGATATTCCTTTACCCGAAATTATAACAGTCAGTGGTTATCACGATCTGAATACAAAATGGGCGTTACTTGGTTCGGTTGTTTATACGGGCTGGAGTCCATTTAAAACGATTTCACTGAATAACATTGCAGTGGGCTTGCCTGATCCTGACGCTGAACAGTCAGGGACTATTATTCAGACAACAGTTAATAATTCTGTTCCTCAGAATTTTCGCAATACGTGGCGCTTTGCAGTAGGCGCTAATTATCATGTCAATGAACGTTGGATGCTGCGTACCGGCGGGGGTTATGATCAAACACCAACGGTTATTAATGATCGCGATGTACGTTTACCAGATACGAATCGATGGGCGCTTTCTGTTGGCTCACATTATCAATGGCGTCCCAATTTAGGTTTTGATGTTGGTTATACATATTTGTTTGCTGCTAATGATGCCATCATTAATAATACATCCAGGATAAGCGAACGCTCCACATACAATGTGAACGCACAGGGTAAAAATCATGCGCAGTTAGTCGGTTTGCAAGTCGTTTGGAAAATTGATCAGGAAAAAATAGCTACAAAATAGTTATGTTGGAAGCGGGGTGTTGTCATTTCCGCTTTCACGGAAATGACATATCCATTAATCTTTAGTAATGGTGGTTTCACCAGGGCCATTAACCGAAATTGTAAAGCCATTTGCGCTTAGATGATCAGGTGTAATTTGGCCTGTTTTTAAATCGATTGATAAAATACCTACATCTATGGGGTTAGCAGTGTTAGTAGCCATTTTGATTAAAGCAGAACATTTATCGCCATTGGTGTGCTGAAAACACGCCATTTTAACAGCTGCCCAATATACTATATTATCAGTGTGTGCTTTTGTTGGGTGTTGTGATGGGATTGAACCGGCTACAAAAGCGTTAGACTCAAAATCGGTTCTATTGTGAGTTATAAGTTGTTTTGGGGGTGCTGCTAGAGCGGCGGCGGCAAAACAACTGGCTGCTATGGCAGTAAAGTAGTTAACAAAGCGGTTCATGTTTTTCTCCAATAATTAAAATAAAATACTGACAGTAATTAAAAAAATTGCACGTAGGATACTCTTTCCTCAAAGATAAGCCAATTCTCTTAGCTTTAAGTATTTTTACATCACATCTCCTGTTGTTGCGGCAAAATATGAGCAGTTTCTTACTATTTGTTATAAAATAGCCATTTTTATTATTGCTGATAGTATA
>CAZZGV010000160.1:0-4656 GCA_964654255.1 uncultured Legionella sp.
AAGCCACTTTTTCCTTCAACCCAGGAGCGAAACTAAAAGCAGTGTTCCATCAGCGCTTTTGCCGCATCCATTCTTGGACTTCTCTGAAACGAATTTCGCTTCATTCCTGCATTTTAATTATCTAAATTAAAATGTCAACCATTGATTTCTAAAAGAAACAAAAAGTTTCCAAGTTAATTGCGAGCGCGGATGTATTCTGTTATGGTTTGATATTTAATACTGTGAATCGTCTCAATGGAAAAAACTGATTTAGCTAAGCAATTTTCAGCACGCTTGCATGAGGCCATGATTACAGCGGGCTATAAATCGCAACGCTCCATTTCTGGTGTTGATATCCATAAACTAGTTGAAATCACCGGCCATTCAGCACAAATTTGTCGAAAATATTTACGTGGTGAAGCCCTTCCTGAGCCAGTAAAATTAGTTGAACTATCTTCGAAACTAAATGTTTCGCCTGGATGGTTGCTGTTTGGCGATCACCATGATGCTGCACATAAGGAAAACAAAAAAATAACCATCAGCAAAAATTTACTTCACTATATTTTCGCACATGCCAGAGAACTATATAATGCCGAGCAATCCTCTGATGAATGCTCGGATTTTTTATTGGATCTAGCCAGAGATGTCAGTCAAATTAATACCGATGAAGAGCAATCAAAAAAAATAATCGATCTAGCCTTGGCATCTGTCAGACATTTTAGAACGTTTTAACAACCGTTACATGGATGTAAATATGAATATCGCAAACAAGCAAGTCACCCCGCACTCCAAATTTTTAGACACCCTTTTTGCTTATAAACAGCCCGTCAGTCATGTGTTTAAAGATATACTAGGCTTATATGACATCAGTCATTTTTCAATTTCGCGTATCGATAAAGACTGCAAGCTATTAACTCTTTCCTCAACACCATCCTTGGAGTTTAATTTATTTAGTAGCAATCTCTGGCGTTTTGATAAAACCTACCTTTCTAGTTGGTATAGTTTATGTTCAGCCTCATCTTGGCAGTCTTTATATTGTTCTGAACATTACCATCAGCTCTATTATACAAAACAAATCAAACATCGTTATCCGATTGGCATCTCAATAGCCGTAAAAACCATGGATACACATCTAATTTATTCAATCGCTAGTGACAAAGAATGCCCATACACACAAGAACTATTTGTAAACCAACACGATCATTTTTATAGAATAGGAGAATACTGCAGTAACGCGCTGCTACCACTGATCAGTACATCAGCGTTTATTTAAAAAATAATATAGTTTCTAACCAACAAATTTTACATTAAGATATATTCATACCGAGATATAAAATAAACATCTAAGGCCTAGGCATGCCAGCCAAAAATAAACTCGCACCTAAAAAACGCCGCTCAAAAATCACCACCAAGCCGCATCAAGAAGAACAGCAACTTGAAACACTTTATTTTTTTCAACCTATATCCCCCACCACTAGTAACAACGCCCACACACAAACAATACAACGTTTTAAAGCAGTCAAAATTGGTTCCTCACAATCGTCAAAGCCTTTGGCACGGACTCAAACGCCATGGGCCACCACGCCTCAACCAGATGAAATGCTCGATAGCTTGCAAACAAAAAATAATGCATCTTACAAGAATTTAATTAGAACCCATCAAAGATTGGATCGATACAATTTATTAAACACACAAAATCATACACCCCAAAAAGAAGACGAAGAGATTGCCATAGCATCATTGCTACAATTAGCAAATGCGACTAGCTAGATATTGCGACGATGTCACACAGAGAAATTAACGTAATTTTTCGTTTATTTTTGCAATTTTATCAGCATTTGTAGTCACCATTTCTCGAAAATTTTCTAATTCATCATGGTGTAATGCTAAAAACTCACCGTCCGTTAGCTGATCTGAAACAACCATATTTACAACGTCATCAATGCTTTTAAGTGCACGCTCCACCTCATGTTTCAGTATTAATAAATTTTTTTTCTGAGTCTGATGCGCCTCATCATAAGCGCGATCAAGTAAAGCCAACTTCGCTGTAATTTCCATTTGTAAATTCAGTAATTTTTGATTCAAACGTATAATCGCATCTCGGGTACTATTATCAACAGTATCGAGTACGATGGAAGGAATAGCTTGCTTATCAGTCATAATTACCTCATTTAAAAAACAGTGCGCTGACGACTGCCATATTTTAAATAAATTCATGTGGGATTATTATTCTTTCCCCTAGCTGTTTTTAAAAACAGCTAGGGGAAAGTCGTTGTTGTTCACCTTACAACACGAGTACTAACAGCCATATAAAGTTAAAAAAGCTACTTAGCATAGACCACCGAACTAAGTAGCACACAATTAATTCAAGCCTATAGAAAATGCAGGTCTATCGTCGATATATTGTCTAGAGTCAATCATATCTTGAACTATTAATATGCTGCTTTCATCGTCAAGTTGCAACTTTTCCAAATCACTAATCGCATCCATGAGTGAAGGAGGAACAGAAGGATCCTGCTGAGAAACAAAAAAGCCAGGCCCATTAAATCGAGGAGTACTAGAAAATTGCGACATTACTGGCTCAGGATCTGTAGGCTCATCCTCAAACAACGCTATAAGCCCCATAGCAAGAGTAGAGCACGTTCTCAAATATAATGAAAATACCGTTCCAATCGTGTCACAAAAACCTTCGCATGCTAGATAAATAGCACATCCTAAATGAACGAACGCATTAAATAAATTATTAAAACACCGACCATCTAATGTTATTAGCTGGAATGTCGCAACAATTAGTCTATCAAGAAGATGTAGCAATTGCCCAATCACTTCCCTTGTAACCACGGTAAACGCATCTAAATTTGACCAATCACTTTAAATAAGTAATCAATGTTGGTGCAAACCTTACGCTGTTTACGACGAATACTGGCTTTGAATGAGGTTTCATTTTTTAATAATCCCAATGCAAACTTGCGCATCCATGAAAAATTAACAGCGGTATTTTCATCTCTTATCCGGCAATCATCTTCATTGAAAGTCACATCAAGGCTCCAATGCAAGCTATTTTCTACCTGCCAGTGCATACGTGCAGCGCGTAAAATTCGAACGGGGTCATCTGGTGCCAATGATGAAATAAGATGGCGTTTTTCGACAATAATTTCACCACTGGGTTCTGTTCGGGTATAAGTAATTCTTCCAATACTTTTGAGATCTATCCAACGTGGGTCAATTAGGTTTTTCAGCTTTTCAGTACTCATAATTTCAATGAAACGCTCTTCAATACGGCCATGGTCAGCGATAACTTCAGCGTCAGCACGATAGACTTTTATTACGTCACTGCCATTATCATGAAGAATAAAACTATCTTTTACAGTTTCATGTAATGCACCCTGATTACCTTTTAACGTAATAACATAATCAGCATCTGATTCACGAATTTGTTTGACTGTATCTTCTTGAGCACCCATAGCATCAAGGGTTACGATGGCTCCCTTGATGTACAGTAATTTAAGCAATTCAGGGACAGCGGGTATTTCATTGCTTTTGTCTTCGACTTTTAATTGCCCAAGGCAAATTTGGTTCGAACATGACCACGCATTGATGATATGTAATGCTTTTTTACATTCATTAACACGCTTGGAGCCACGTAAAGTCTTACCATCTACAGCAATGATATCTTCGGCTATTAACTGAGATATGCGCTTTAGCCACTGAATACAGCAAGATTGTAGACCCTTCGGATCCAAGGCTGAAAACACTCTTGAAATGGTATCATGAGACGGAATTCCATGGGGTAATATCAAAAACTTTTTAAACCACCTTTCATGTTCCTTTCCAAAGTCTTCGATTTCTTCCCAACCTTCGGCTCCAGATAAAACACCGCAGATACTCAATGCTAGTATGTCCAGCAATAGATGTTTTTTTGTTCGTTCAACTCGTGGTTCTTTAAGCTCACCAAAACATTCACAGGACTTACGAAAAACTCATTAAAACAGAAGGGTTTCGTAACTCATTAATCAGATAATTTTTCATTAAATCTTTCTTAATTTGATATACCGTTAGTCCTGTTTTATATGCGATTTTTTTCAACATGACCCACACGTGTATAGCACAAGCGATGTGATTCCGTTGAATTCTATGTTTCCGACATTGACATTTATCGACGCCAGTAAGCTGCTTTATCTCACGATGAAATTGCTCTACAAACCACCTGATGGCACAAATTTTTTTCGCATCGTCAGTGCAGTGCTGTAAATTGTCGTTGGTGACAACAAAGTCTGTCCTGTTGGAAGAAACAGCAACAGAAAACATCTTCATCGTTAAATGCTCAGGCATACCTTTTAATCGAACTATTTTTCCTTGATGTATTTCATCTGAGCTCCATTCTAAATCACGAATCGAAATATATTTTCCGTCCGTATGTTGCGATTTGGCTAAACGATTTTTTTTAATTGGACAGTAAAATTTTTTCTTGCAGTCATTAATCAATAGCATCAGGGCACTCGTTGCATACCAAGTGTCCATTAAAACAGTTTGAAATGGCAGTTTTTTGTGAAAGATGAGGTTATTCAACATATCTTGTACATGGTCAATTTTACCTTTTCCATCTTTTGCAGGATCAAAAATACGAAAATCAATCACCCAAAATTGCTGCGTTTCTGGATTAACATAAATGCAGTT